>JAYOII010000266.1:0-4631 GCA_038118685.1 Opitutia bacterium | reverse complement strand
TTCCCACGGCATCTTTGGAATAATCAAAATCACTTTTCCAAGGGACCGGAAGCCACCCCATTGTCCACGCTGAAGATCCTTTTGTTTTCAAGCAATTTCGAACTGAGTGTCAAGCCGGTGGCACGGGCTTTTCGGAGGTTAACCGAAAGCTTGACCCGGTTGTGGATCGAACGTGAGTAAAACGTCACGCCTTTTTTCGAGAATTTGACACTTTGACCGTAAACGAGAAAACCCGGACGCTTTGGAAAAAGAGTGGACTCCCAATCTTCGGCAACGGATTCCAAAGCAACCAGAAGCATAACCGTGCTATCGGTTTTAGTAAGCTCGAGAGCCTCGTCCATACTTCGTAAGCTAACAAATTCAATAGGCCTACCTGCAATGCCTATCCCGGACTCGGCGAAGACGAAAGAAAGTCGATCGAAGAAGCCAAAGGTATCCTTGCCGACGATCAGGCATTTGACGGGTTTCTTTGCCGGAGGAAGATCCTCTTCCTTCCACTCGACCCACTTGAGAGCATGAAACAGATGGGTCACCTCAAGGTTAACCGTATGGGAATTCGAGTTCATCAGGGGGGGCATATGGCTTTCCTTGCCCGAAGACCACACCGATGCGCTCGAAAAGAAAACCGCAAGAATCAGAATCATTCCTCTTGAAAACCAAAGCCGTGCTTCCCTCGTCATCTCAGAAATCCTTGGTTATGCTGATGAGAAAAGTCCGCTCGACGCGGGCCGGTTCGACGTCTACCCCGGGATACATGGTCTCGAGATGATAAGGCTCAAGAAGATCGCGACCGAAAAGTCCGATTTCCCAGCCTTCCTTTGGCTCCCAGACAACCCCCAAATCGAGCCTGAGATGAGCGGGGATGGCGATCGGGTTGTAATCGGACGGAATTTCCGTCTTTCCGGCGTAGAAGAGGTTTTGAACAAGGGTTATTTGATCCGAATACCTGAAATGAGACGACAGGCTGGCGGTGTTTTCCGGAAAATCATAAACCCGGATACCCTCGACTTTTCCTTTCGCCTGAGAATATCCGCCCCGGAGACGCCATGATTCCGAAACCCGCCAGTCAACCGAAAGCTCGCCGCCATAAGCTTGGGCGTCTTTGGCCTGATAGGCATTGACCGAACTGGCGCTGTCGGCGGCCCGCACGGCGTTTTGCGTATCGTATTGATAGACGGAAAGCTCAAAGAGGAGATCCTTGTTGGGACGGAGACGCCATCCCAATTCATAGGCATCCATTTCTTCGCGGTCGAGACTTTCATCACCCGCATACGCCTTGTTGACCCATTTCGTGGGGTAGGCTACGGGAAGATCAGCGACCCAATATCGCAGAGGTGACAAGGTAGTGTAACGTTCCCGCAGGGAAGGCTGACGATGAGCTTTGGAATAGGCCGCCCACAAAACATTTAGGTCATTGACCATCCAAGAGAGACGACTACCGGGTTGGAAACCGAAACCTGCAAAGTCGTTTTCCTCCAATTTCGCTCCGACCGACAAAAGCAATTCGTTGCTCAAATCAATGGAATCCTGAAGATACGCGTTAAAACGATTGAAAGAAGTAAAGCGCTGATCGTAGTCGAGAATCGGTATGCCCGCAACAGAAGAGAAGGGATTCAGGACGTCGGTAAGAGAGGGCAAGGAAAAAGGGACGACGGCCTCGCTTCGAACCTGCAAGTCCGTGTGTCTGGCGGAAAGGCCGAAAGAAAGTCGGTGTCTTTCCCCCAAGGGTTGGTTGGCTTCGAAAGACAAGTCATACTGCGACTGCTGCCACTCGAAGCCCAAATGTCCCATGTTAATGTCGGAGTAATCGGCAGTACCGGTAACCGACCATTCCAAATCCTGAGCGGTGATTCCCTCGAGCTTGCCAATCAAGTGGGCGGAATCGTTCTTCATCTCGCCGTAATACTCATAACGCGAAATCCTTCCTCCCGGGAGGCCCGGATAAGAAATCAATCCGGTAGGAGCGCCCCAGAAAAGAGCCGCATTGGAGGAGTAGGATGCAAGCGGGGGAAGAGTGGCGGGGTCAACATAGGAAGGATGGGCCGCAGGCAAGCTAGCCAATTGCTGAGCAAAAGCAAGAGGTACAGGAGTGGCTCCGGTTGAATTCTCGAGATAAAAAAGGCGGTTCGTAAAATCCAAAACATGCTCGAGTCGTCTCGTGGCAAATCCACCGGCAACGTAAAAATTCAGGTCGGATTCAAGTTCCTTGTCGTACCTGAATCCGGCCTTTCTCAGATACCCATCGTCGCGGGCGGGCAAACCGGAATCCAAAGTTCCCTCGGCATACTCCTGGGTTCTGGCCCAAACGCGATAAAAGCTATCCTCGCTGACTTGCCCCCCGTGGACGTAATCCCCCATGAAGGTTCCGTTATCCTGCATAACCATTCGGAATGAATCACCCTGAGTGTCACCCGAGTGCTTGGTCACCAAGTTGAGTACCCCATTGACTGCGTTGGTGCCCCATATCGAAGCACCCGGCCCACGAATCACCTCGATCCGATCGATCACCGCAATTGGGTAATCGTCAACCGAGTAATTGGCGCTGCCCAACATGAGCTGGGAAACCTCACGACCTCCTATCTTCCCGAGAAATTTCTGCGTGGAAAAGCCACTGAAATTTCTCATGGAAGCGAAGTTGTCATAGGCCAGCCCCCGGGTGACGTGCATTCCCGGAACGCCCCGCAGGGCCTCGACTGAGTTGAGATAACCGTTCAGGGTAATGTCTTCGGGACGAATTACGTGTACGGAAGCGGGGTTTCTCCAATACTCCTGATCGTATCCCAACACACCTTGAACCGGAATTTTTGACAAATTGCGGATATCCAGATCGATCAGTCTCAGAAGATCAGCCTGTTCAAAAGGCGAAAGACCGCTTGTTCGGTTATCTTCGGCGTCGAGAGAGTAAGAAAAACTTGGCGAAAGACAAAACAAGACAAATGCAAGCAAGTTGCATAACCTAACGAAATAAATGGAACGAATTAGACGCTTGAAACAAAATCCCCTTGAGAGTGCAGATGGAGATATCATCAAAAGCTTGGTTTACTTCAGGGAGGATGGATCGGAAGGCAGAGAAGAAAGTCCCTTTCGTCCCCGAGGTCCATTGGTTCCACCTTCAGGAATAATCTCAACCACACTTTTCAAATTCACGAGCTTGGAACTCAGCTTGGGAGAAGTTCTCCTGAAGTATTTTTCGCTGACCACTAGTTTCACGCGGTTTCGGGCGGTAACGAAGGAAACGTCCCCGCCCTTCTCCGTCACAAACTCCCTGCCCTCTCCAAAAACAACCGCGCTTTCGGTCAAATCGTTGATCTCCCGAGGAGTAAAGGAGGAATTCGGCAGGAGGTAGACCAATTGGGCTCCTTTGCTCGTCAACAACTCCCTCGCCTCTTCTTGGCGTGCATTCGCGAAGTAGTGAAATTCAACGAGTTCCCCTTCAATGCTCAAGGCGTTTTGCTTAATCAGGAATTCAAGGGAATCTACGAAGCCCCGGCTCTCGTTTCCGACCACCACGATTTTCGGAGCCTCGTTTTCAGCAGGCAGGTGCCTTTTTTCCCAACGGGTAAAGTTTACCAAATGCGAAAGGTAGGGTGCCTGAACGCGGGCAGTCCTTCTTTCTTCTTCGGAAGCTCTAACCGACTGGGATTGAAGTGAACTCGTTCCAAACCCGAGAAGCAAAGACAAGCCAGCGAATAAGACGAAGGAACGTCTTGCTCGTAGCTTATTTTTGAATCTGGATGTGAAGAAGGCCACTTTTGGTTAGAATCTTTTGGTAATGCTGAGAAGAAAGGTTCGTTCGACTTTGCCGGGTTCCACGTCGAGGTCGTTGTACATGTTTTCGGCATGATCCGGATCAAGCAGATCGCGACCGAACAAGCCGATTTCCAAGCTTTCGTCCGGACGCCAGACCAAGCCGAGGTCAAGTCTGAGGTAATCTTCGAGGGGGATCGGGTTGTAAGCGGACGGAATCGTTCGTTCGCCGGTATAGTAAAGGCTCTGCGTGAAGATCAAATCGTCCTGAACCTTTAGGTAAGAGGACAAGTTGGCCATTGATTCGGGAAAATCCTCTTGAGGTGCGCCGTCCTTCTTGCCCCGGGAAAAGGAATATCCGCCCTGCAGATGCCAAGCATGAGACGCCCGGTAATCAAAGGTCAATTCCCCTCCGGTTGTTTTGACGTCGCTGGTCGAATAGATTGGAGGCCCAGAAAATACGGCATCCTGAGTATCATAATGATAGAGCGAAAGCTCGAAGAGCAAGTTGTCCTGCGGACGAGTACGCCAACCGAGTTCGAAAGCATCCATTTTCTCGTCATCGAGAGAGCGATCGGATGCAAAAGATTGATTGATCCAAACAGAATTCAAAGGATCGTAAAATCTTGCGTACGAAACCTTGGTGAACTGCTCAACAAGGGAAGCTTGCCTGTAAGCACGTGAATATGCCCCCCATAAAATATTTTGTTCATCCAAAGTATATGACATACGTATACCTGGCTGAATGCTCGAACCACTTAGATCGCTATCTTCGAATTTGGCCCCAATCGCCAATACGGTGTTGTCATTCAAGTCTATCGCATCTTGAAGAAATCCAGAAACTCGATCGAATTTGGTTGGATTGGCCTGATAGTGGTAATCAA
>JAYOII010000265.1:0-4643 GCA_038118685.1 Opitutia bacterium | reverse complement strand
CTGAATTCAAAACTCAAGCCACTCCGCCTCAAACCGGACGCTCCCGAACGGGACCGACGCGTCGCCTTTGCCAAGTGGCTGATCGACCCGAAGAACCCCTTGACCGCTCGGGTCATGGTCAACCGTATTTGGCACTACCATTTCGGGCGGGGCCTCGTGGCCACCCCTTCGGATTTCGGGGACATGGGCTTTCGTCCGACACACCCCGACCTATTGGATTGGTTAGCCATGGAATTCATGGCCAGCGGATGGTCGGTCAAGCATATGCATCGACTCATCCTTCGCTCCAAGACCTATCGGCAGGCTTCTCTTCCCCGCAAGGACGGTTTGGCGAAGGATGCGGGGAGCGAGCTCCTTTGGCGCTTCCCTCCGCGGCGGTTGGAGGCGGAAGCCATCCGTGACAACGCGCTCTTGTTGGCCGGAGCACTCGACCGGAAAATGTACGGGCCCGGCTTTCTGCTCTTCATGCCGAACTCCAACTACGCGCGCAACTGGATAGCCAAGGACGACTTCGAGCCCAAGGATATGCGCCGCATGATCTACACCATGCGCATCCGCATGGAGCAGGACTCCGTCTTCGGGGCCTTCGACTGTCCCGACGGCGGACAGGCCGCCCCCAACCGCAGCCGCTCGACCACCCCCATTCAGGCTCTCAACCTCTACAACAGTACTTTCATGGGTGATCTTTCCAAACGTTTCGCCAAGCGCATTGCAAAAGAAGCCGGCGAAGATCCTGAAAAACAAATCGACCGAGCCTATGCCTGGACCTTCGGCCGCTCCCCTCGGAAAGAAGAAACCGAGGAAACCCTTGCCTACCTGAACGAGCATGGCCTCTCCGCCCTTTGCCGGGTTCTCCTCAACGCCAACGAATTCCTTTTCCTGCAATGACGCATGCCGCCAACGACGGAGAGCCCAAGCCAAAGGACTCGCAGGCTCGTCCCTCCAGAGAACACACTCACTCATCGTCCACGACCTTGGAGTCCGTATCCGAGACTCGGCCATCACAACGATCGCTTCCTCACCACCCCGCAGTATCCCGCACCAATCAGTCCATCATCTTATTCGTAACAGTCTGCACTAAAAGAAGACGATCTTTGCTGGCCAACCAAGATATCCACGAGCTCATTGTGAACGCCTGGCAAGAATCCGATTCCTGGCTTGTGGGCCGATACGTACTGATGACCGATCACCTGCACCTGTTCTGTTCCCCAGCAAGAATCCCTGAAACTCCGCTTCGTGAATGGGTGTTTCGTTGGCGTGCCACGGTCACACGGCACTGGCCTCGTCCTGAAGAAAAACCAATCTGGCAGAAGGATTTTTTCGACCGACAACTAAGGAAGGGTCAAAGCTATTCCGAGAAATGGAAATACGTTCGCAACAACCCCCTGCGAGCGGAACTTGTTGAACGAGCGGGCGACTGGCCTCATCAAGGGGAATTGAACAAACTTACTTGGCATGATGCATCGTCATAATCCAGTGCGCCAACGGGCGGACTCGCAGGCTCGTCCCTCCATTACCCAAGGAGTCCGAAACTCGTATTTGGAGGGACGAGCCCGCGAGTCCGTATTCTCTGAATCTTCCATCATACTTACACAACCATGAACCCTGAAAACCTGTCCCCCGCCGGAACTTCGCTCCTCAACCGTCGCGATTTCCTGCGCCGATCAGGAACCGCCTTCGGTGGCATGGCTTTGGCCAGCTTGCTTGCCGATGATCATTTGTTGGGAAACCCGATCCGGCCTGAGATCAATCCCGACCGGCCCTTTTCCGCGCGGAAGACCCATTTCCCTCCGCGGGCCAAGCAAGTGCTTGTAATTTATTGCACGGGAGCCGTCAGCCACGTCGATACTTGGGAACACAAGCCCGAGCTTTTCCGTCGCCACGACACCCCGATGCCCGGAGCCGTAAACACTTTTCAGGGCGAGAACGGCAACTTGATCAAGCCCATCCGTGACTTCAAGCCTCGGGGCTCTTGCGGTAAGATGACCAGCGATCTCCTCCCCGAACTCGGCTCCCTCGCCGACGACTTTGCGTTCATTCATTCGCTGACCAGCAAGACCAACACCCACGGTCCCGGGGAGACCTTTATGTCGACCGGTTTCATCCTCGAAGGCTTTCCCTCGATGGGCTCCTGGGCATCCTACGCCCTCGGTACGGAAAACGAAAACCTACCCGCCTTCGTTTCGATTCCCGACCCGCGAGGCAACCCGCAGGCTTCCATCAACAACTGGTCCAACGCCTTTTTGCCCGCCCAGTTTCAAGGCACGCCCTTCAGCGCCTCCAAGAAAATCCGTCACCTGTTTCCCGGGGAAGAGTTTTCCGGAAAGACCGATCTCGACGGGCGCAGGCTTCTCCGGCGTCTCAACGAGCGCCACCTCGAGCAATACCCCGGAGACTCCGAGTTAGCCGCTCGTATTGCCGGCTACGAGTTGGCCGCCCGTATGCAAATGTCCATCCCCGAGGTCACTGATCTCTCCAAGGAACCCGCATCCATACTCAAAGCCTACGGAGCCGACGATACCCAAAACAAGCACCGAGCCGGCTTCGCCCGTAACTGTATCCTCGCCCGGCGGCTCCTTGAAAAAGGCGTGCGCTTCGTCCAACTCTTCAATGGCTCCTACGCAATGGGGGAAGGCGTCGGCAATTGGGACGGACACAAGAAGATCGAAGCCCAGTACCCCGGTCACGCCCACATCCTCGACCAACCCGCTGCCGCCCTGATCCGCGACCTCAAGGGCCGAGGGTTACTGGACGACGTCCTGGTGGTCTGGTGCACCGAGTTCGGGCGCATGCCCACCTTCCAGAAGGGAGCCAGCGGTCGGGACCACAACCCCTTCGGCTTTACGGCCTGGCTTGCGGGAGCGGGCGTCCATGCACCCTTCACCTATGGATCCACCGACGAATTCGGTTGGAAGGCGGAAAAAGACGTCCTCAGCCTGCACGACTTTCACGCCACCATTCTCCACTTGCTCGGACTCGATCACGAGCGCCTATCCTATTACCACAACGGAATCGAACGGCGCCTCACCGACGTGCACGGTCACGTCGTCAAAGAAGTCATCGCCTGAATCCCTATTCTTCCATGAGAAAGATCATTTCCCTCTTCCCTCTTCTTTTCCTCGGCGCTCAACTTTCCGCCAAGACGGACACCTGGCCTGTCTTCGCCTTTCAGAACGGGGTCCACTTCAAGACCGTCAAGGAACGAATCAAAGTTCTGAAGGAACTCGGCTACGACGGAATCGGATCGGCCAAGCTCTCTCAGAGCGATCTCCCATTGCGCCAAAGACTAAAACTCTACGATGAGGCCGGGCTTAAACTCTTCAGCTTCTACGTCGGCGGGCGGCTGGGAGCCAACGGGCACAGCTACGACAAGGAAATCAGCCAAGCCATCAAAGATCTCAAAGGTAGGGAAACGATCCTCGAACTGTTCGTCCAAGGAAGCAAGAAGAGCAACACCGACGAGCAGGCCGTCGCCTTCGTAAGGGAAATCGCCGACCAGGCCGAGGAGTCCGGCTTACGCATCGTGCTCTATCCCCATGCCGGCTTTTACGTCGACACCCTGAGCGACGCCGTACGGGTGGCCCGCAAGTGCAAGCGCGATAACGTCGGGGTCATGTTCAACTTATGCCATTACTTGAAGGTCGAGCCGAAAACCGACCTCAAAGCCGCCCTCACCGATGCCAAGCCACTCCTTTGGCAGGTCAGCACCAGCGGGGCCAAGAAAGGGGGCAACAACTGGGGACAGCTCATCCAGACCCTGGATCGCGGAGACTACGGCCAAAAGTCCTTTTTTCAAATGCTCCGCGAGCTCGGCTTCCAGGGCAACGTCGGCTTTCAGTGCTACGCTATACGGGGGGACTCCCGTGAAAACCTCAAGCGCTCCATCGAAGCGTGGAACAAGCTTCACTCCAACTAACTTTTTATGAAAAAGGTCTTCTCCCCGCTTTCCCTTTTTGTTTTATGCTCTCTCTCCTGCCCCGCCCAATCGCAATGGTTGCAAGTCGGGGCAGCCTGCGTGGACGTGACCCCGACGGTATTCCCCATCCAGCTGCGTTCGGGCAAATCCAATTACGTGCATGACCCTCTTCATGTCCGTGCCGTTGCTTTCGAATCCGGAGAAGGACGGGCGGTTATCTGCCTGATCGATGCCATCGGGATCGGGAGGGACATGTCCGACCTCGCCAAAGCCCGGGCCGCTGAAAAGACTGGTTGGAAAACCGAAGAAATGCTGATTTGCGCCACCCACACCCATACCGCCCCAAAGGGTGGCGAAGGAACACCGGGCAAAGAGGCTTACGAGAAGCTCAAGCACGAGAAGCTCGAGGAAGCCATCGTGAAAGCCATTCAATCCCTCCAACCGGCCCGGGTTGGCTTCGGTTCGGACGAGGAACCGAGCGAAGTGCGCAACAGGCGATGGTTCCTCAAGGAAGGTACCATGCCACCCAACCCCCTAGGCGAACTGGACCAAGTCAAGACCAACGCCAACCGCAACCATCTGGTCAGGCCGGCCGGTCCGGTCGACCCGGAGCTTTGCGTAATCGACGTCCGGAACAACCGGCACAAACCGCTCGCCCTCATTGCCAACTACGCCCTCCACTACGTCGGAGGCATCCCCAAGATGAAGGAGGAAAACGGACGCTTGG
>JAYOII010000264.1:3537-4650 GCA_038118685.1 Opitutia bacterium | reverse complement strand
CGAATACACTCAGGCACGCGAAACCATTGCCAGCTGGTTCTCTGTCAACACCCAGGAGCTTATCTTCACGCGAGGAACGACCGAAGCCCTCAACCTCGTGGCCAACAGTTACGGACAAACCGCTTTGAGAAGCGGGGATTGCATCATTCTGACCGAGATGGAACACCATGCCAACATCGTCCCGTGGCAGTTGACCGCTGAGAAAACCGGGGCTCGAATTCTGACGGTTCCGGTTCTTGCCGACGGATCGCTGGATCGGGAAGCCCTTTCCTCCCACCTGAAAAACCCGGCAAGCAAGATTCTTTCTCTTTGCCATATTTCCAATACACTTGGAACGACAAATCCCTTGGATCAAATCATAAGGGAAGCAAAAGAAAATGGAGTCAAGGTAGTGGTAGACGGAGCTCAAAGCGCGCCGCACCACCGAATTGACCTCAAATCCCTTGACTGTGATTTCTTTGCCTTTTCCGGGCACAAAACATACGGACCAATGGGAATCGGGGTTCTTTATGGAAAAATGGAACTTCTCCAAGAAATGCCTCCCTTCCAAGGCGGAGGAGACATGATTGACAAGGTCACTTTCGAACAAACTACCTACGCGCCGCCTCCGCAAAGATTCGAGGCGGGAACACCAAACGTCGCCGATGCCATAGGTCTTGCCGAAGCTTTCCGTTACATGGCTCAAACAGACCTCTCTTCCGCATGTCATCATGAAACACAATTATTGGAAAGAGCCCGCGAAGGCCTCCAAGAAGTTGATGGATTCGTCGAGCACGGCACAACTCCCGGCAAATCTGCGGTTCTGTCTTTTTCCATAGACGGCGTTCACCCTCATGATTTGGCCACTCTTTTGGACGGGGAAGGCATTGCCATCCGCACGGGTCATCATTGCTGCCAACCACTCATGCAAAAACTTGGCGTCGAAGCAACTGCTCGGGCTTCCTTCGCGATGTACAATACCTTGGAGGAGTCCGACCGCTTGGTCAAAGCCGTCCGAAAAGCCGTTTCCATTTTGCGCTAAGCCTCCCTGCATAAATTTCGCCCGAGGTTTTCCGGCATTCAAGCTGAATCCACTGGGACTATCCCAATATGGCTCGCTACCGATTATCGTTC
>JAYOII010000264.1:3148-3527 GCA_038118685.1 Opitutia bacterium | reverse complement strand
GTCCAAGTCACAATGAAGCGGATATGAGGCTAACTGCAATGAACCTTTCCAAATTCTTGTTCTTATTTACCTTGAACCCAATGCGCTTTCAGTCTTAAAGGTCGATTTTACTTCATTCCCTCGACACTCCCCTCAAACCTTAGCCAAACCATGAATTCTACCTTTTTTACATCCTGTTCTTTGCTGTTCTTGATCCCCTGCCTGTCCATCAATGCCCAAGAGCAAAAAAAATCCAATTTCGCCAGGCAAACCATCGACATGGGGGTCGTCGTCACCGATATTGAAAAATCTCTCGATTTTTACAAGAAAGTCGTTGGTTTTTCGGAAGCAGAGGGTTTTAAGGTGGCGGGAAAATTCCCCAAATCCGTAGGACTTACGG
>JAYOII010000264.1:0-3138 GCA_038118685.1 Opitutia bacterium | reverse complement strand
GATGGGACCCCATTGAGTATTCACGTTTTGACACTCGGGACGGAAGAGCACGCAACCAAGCTCAAACTTATGCAAGTTGCCAGCAAAAAGCCTGCCCGAATTATCAAACAACCCTACATCCACACCATTGCCGGTCCGTCCTATTTGACCATCTTTGTTCATGACGTGGACGCCGTAATGAACCGAGCCAAGAAACTGGGCTACAAGCCTTATGCCAAAAGCCCGCAAATCCTACCCGAAGGACTGCCACAGGACGTTTGCTTGCTCATGCTCAAAGACCCGGATGGAAACTTCGTCGAGATCGTAGGTCCTCTCACCTCCGGACTCAAAGCGAAAAACTGATTCCGTCCTTACCTTTAAAACAATCCTGACCAAAGACAAAAACCCCGGCAATACCGGGCAAGAAATTACATAAGGCTTTGTAGTCAGGCAGACAGCCATTGCGGTTCTTTTTACTCCGTGAACCGGGTTTGACTCAAACGGCAAACCGACGACGGAAGAGCCTTAAGAACAAAACCGGTGTAAGATTGACGGGAGTCAAACATTCATCAACAAACGGAAAATTTGATGAACAATCGGGAGCCAGTATAAATCATTGGCATGATTCATGCGCACAGCGTGACATCAATGACAAACCCGATTCGAAAAAACAATCACGAGCCCTGTCCCAATATAAAATTCATACCCTGTGATTTGTCTTTGAGTCACACTCTGACTAAACCAATGCATGTGATGTCGCTCGATCGCTCTCCGCATTTGGTTCCTCACTTCCCTAATTCCTTTTCCAGCAATCACATTTGAAACTACATTTTCCCGAAATAATCTTGTCTAAATACGCGTGGGTCTGGCTATTTACCTTCGAAAATCGTTTGTTTTTTCACTTTCAAAACGGCGGATAAAAAAATGACTAACAACACCAACTACAAAAACTCTTCGAACATATTCAGGAGGTTCGTAAAAGGGAATTCTCGGTCTCCGCACAGCCTCGGGCCCATTCCCAAGCCATCTGGTCTTGCAAATCCTTGGACAGGAAGGCATGACCTTCCTCGCGAATCGGATTTGAAGAGGATTCTTTTTCTTAGCAAGCGTGGAATGTCGAGGTCACCCATTGCCCGTGAAGTGATGAGATCCTTACTCGAGAAATCTGATTTTGCAGGTGAGGTCATCGTTTTTTCAGCCGGCGTAACCAAAGCCTACGATGATTGTCCCATCGACAAGAGAATCCGTGAGTTTTGTCATTTGCTTGGCTATCGCTTGCAGACCAATTCACGCTTTGCCAACCCATCCATTTTGGGTAAGTCCGACCTTATCATCACGCTTGACCACGAAAGCGAGGAATTTTCCAAAGTTCGAAAACAAGCCATCCCAGGCGAAACCCGCCCCCTTGGCGTATTCATGGCACCGGGTTGCGAACCCTACGTACCGGACCCCTTTGAGCGTGGCGAAGAATTAAGCGCCGAAGAGTGCTACGACAAAATCGTTTCCAGCATAGAGTTCGGATGCTCCAAGCTGTTTTCAGCCCTTCCTACTTTGATTTGCTGAGATTGCTCGCTCGATAGGCGCTTTCCTCAAATCAACTCCTCCGACCACACACCATCATACATTTTGGTCTCAGGTTTTCTTTTCCTGCTTCAGCCTAAGCGGATGGCACCTGTTTGCCGTGAATAAGTCGCCCTCGCGGTGGTAGGCAATACCCCGGCAGAGAATCAATGAACGATACTCGGTTAGTCGTTCGGTCTAATTAATAGTTCTCGTTGAAAACCGGCAAACAACTGTGAAAAAGCCCCCAGTTCTCACGAACTATTTCTTTGCCTTATACGCTCCAATGACTCATTGAAGGATGCGTGAGTTTCCTTTTCTTGCAGTTACCCATGCTCGCCTTCGCTTTCCTGCTCTGCTTGTTGATTCAGATCCGGGCAAAACCGATCTATCCTTCCGCAGCAATTGATGCACTTGAAGCAACCGGCGGGGAGACCAGTTCCTCATGCCACAAGCTTTGGTTCCACACCCTTCGAAAACAAACTCAACCCAACCAATGACTTCATTCTGCTCGACCATTGCCGAAAGCAAAACGTTTCAAAGGCTCATCCTTTTCACAATCCTTCTCGCGGGTGTAACCGTTGGAATTCAAACCTACAAGGATTTCGCAACCCGCCACGAAACCATTCTCCATACCCTCGATACGCTGGTCCTCGGAATCTTCACCCTTGAGGTTCTGATCAAAATTGCCGCCGAAGGAAAAAATCCAAAAAGATACTTTCAGAATACATGGAACTTGTTTGATTTCTTCATCGTGGTCGCTTGCCTTGTCGGACCGATACTCCCCATAGACAGTTCATTTTTGCCGGTTCTCCGCTTGATTCGGATTCTCCGGGTCCTTCGTCTGGTTACTGCAATACCGAAACTTCAAATTCTCGTAAGCTGCTTGATCAAAAGCCTGCCTTCGATGTTTTACGTCTGCATATTGTTGGCTCTGCTTTTTTACGTCTATGGCACAATGGGCGTATTTCTCTACGGGGAGAACGACCCCATTCATTTCAGAAACCTACAGACTTCGGTTCTATCGCTCTTTCGGATCGTTACCCTGGAAGACTGGACCGACGTGATGTATATCAACATGTACGGATCGAATAACTATGGTTACTCGGAAAGGGACCTCCTGAAGTGGACCCCGAATTCTTCCGATTCACCGGTTGGCGGGGCTTTCTTTTTCGTGAGTTTCGTTCTGATCGGAACCATGATTGTTCTCAATCTCGTGATTGGCGTCATCATGAACAGCATGGATGAATCCAATGCCGAAATGTCGAGAGAAAGTGAAATCGCCCGGCGGAATGAAAACCCCGAACCAATCCGAGACGGGATTGACGATTTACACAAGCGCCTCGAAGAAATTTCAGGCGAAATGCAGGTCATCAAGAAGATGATTGAAAAACACTGAGAGCAACCCTGACGAGTATTTCATCTATGGAAGTGGACTTGACTCGACTGGTTCTCCCAAGTCATCAATCGCATCACCCTCTTTCTTCCCCTTTCCCCGTGGTTCGCAGGCTTAAAACAGCGGTTCATGAAGTCCTTCTAAACGAAATTACGATTGGCAGTCAGTAAGTTCGATGACGTATTTTTGACAAATCTTTTACC
>JAYOII010000263.1:0-4652 GCA_038118685.1 Opitutia bacterium | reverse complement strand
AGCTTACTCCGGGAAATGGTATCACGTCGTTGCCGTATTCGATCCGGTTCAGGGACGCACCGTTCTTTATGCCAATGGGGAATCCACCACTTTGGACTCGATCGGCTTGGACGGAAACTCGGATTTGATCCGCGTGGGCAGAGGGTATTGGGGGCGGACTTTCGATGGCTTGATCGATGACGTCCGAGTTTGGGGGCGCCCTCTCTCGATTGGAGAAGTCTCCCAACTTTGGGGCAATGGTTTGGGTGACATTGGCCCGCAGGCCCGGTTTGAGTTCGAAAACCCGTCTTTTGGACAAACCATCGAAGCCACGATCTTCTTCAACCAATCGATTTCTGATTTCAATGCATCCCAAGATCTTCAGCTGAGTGGAATGACCTTGGTTAGTTCGACACCCGTTCCCGGTTCGACCACGAGCTACAACCTCACTTTCACCCCAGACTCCTTCAGTCCGGGGACACTCTCCCTCAAGCTTATCGGTAATTCCATTACGGATTCTTTCGGCATGCCGAACTCGGAGGTTGCCGAAACCATTGATTTCCGACCTCACCGCGTGAGGGAGGGAGATCTTGCCTTGTGGTGGCAACTCGATGAGACAGCCGGATCTCTTGCCGTAGATTCGGCCGGAGGAGATTCCAACGGCACCGGCTCGCCCATTTGGTTTGCCTCGGGCAAATTCGGAGCATCGGGCATTGAGTTTGACGGCACCGACGGAAAGGCTCTTCTTTCCACCGGAGTCTCCGGTGATTTCGAATCCGCGACCTTGTCCCTTTGGGTCTATCCGGAAAGTCCGGATTTTCATCTTTTCAGTCTCGAGGGGACTTCTCCCTCCATGTCCCTTTCCTTACGCAAGCAGCGGCCTCTTTTTACCTTGGACGGGTTGGATCAGCAGTCTTTGCCCGGTACTCCCGGGGATGAGTTTTGGGCGAAGGGGTATCTGCCCTTGAATCAATGGTCTCACTTGTCATTGGTTTATGATTTGAGCAGCAGGATGGTTCGCTTTTACCTGAACGGATCCTTTGATAACGAGTCCTCCTTTTCCGGGGGGCAAACCTTCCCCCTCAACCAAGCCTTCCGTTTAGGCCCAAGGGATGGTTCCGAGGCCCTCGCCAGTCAGGGCAAGATTGATGACTTGAGGATTTACGGCATGGCTCTCTCCGATCATGAAGCCGTTCGGGTTTTTGGCGGTGGAAGCGGCGATTTTTACCAACGATCCATTGAAATAAGCCAAGGTGGGGGATACGAGATGCCCGTGATCGCAACCGTTCGTTTTCTCGAGGATGGCGCTCCCGTGGCGATCGACGGTTTTGATTCGGCTGACTATTCCGTCTCGAACGCAACGGGTACCGCCCCGACTAAAATTTCAGATGGAGTTTATGAAGTGGGCTTGACGCCAAATGACCAAACGTCTCCGGCGGCTATGAATTTGTCGGTCACGGGAACCGGTATCAGCACCTTGTTCAACGAAGCCTTTGCCCTGACGAATTCTCTCGTTACCTACGATGTTCAGCCTCCAAGTGTGGACTCACCCTTGGTTTCGTATTGGGCCAAAGGTCAGCCCGGAAGCTTCAAGATCGATGCGAGTTACGCCGCAAGCGTCACGACGGGATCGTTGCCACAGGGGTTGGAATTCAATGCGACGACTTTGCTTGTCTCAGGCACCCCTGAGGTTTCAGGCTCTCACCCGGTCACGATTACGGCAACCAACCCATCCGGTGCCGATACGCAAAATCATCAATTTTCCATTTATGATCCGGGTTCTTTTGCCGCCAAAATGGAAATGACTCTGACCGGAGCGAACGCGGGAGAGGATCCCGGCAATTTGCCGGGCTTGCTTGTCCGGTTGGACGCAAGTTCTCTTGCCGAGGCGAATGGATCGGTTCTTTCCGTTTGGCCAGATGCTTCCGGTAGCGGACACCCGCTTGACCAAGCAAGAGGGACTCCCAAAGTCAGCCTGAGCGCCGAGTTAGGCGGGAAAAAAGTCGTGCGCTTCGATGGTTTTTCGCAACTTTACTCCACTTATGATTTCGGATCGACTCTCAACTCTTACACGGTGTTGGCTCTCGCCCGTCATTCGGGTGATGCCAACGGGACCGTTGTCGGTTCGGTAGGTTCCAGTTGGGTTTTTGGTTGGGGCAACGACAGTTCGTCTTATTGGAAAATGAGTTCCGTTCTCACGCAGTCGGTTCCTGCGGACTCATCCTGGCACCTTTTGGCGGGGACTTATGACGAAGGGAAGGCCGTTCTTTGGCGGGACGGGGTCAAAGTCTTCGAGCAAGCTTCGATTGGAACCGAGAATTCCACTCCCAAACTTTTGGCCTTGGGTGGTTCCGATGCCAACGATTACTTCTCGCAATCGGAAGTTGCGGAAGTTTTGTTTTTCAACCGGGCTCTCAACCCTTCTGAATTGGCCGCCATGCAGGAGTATCTCAGTGTCAAATGGCAAGGCGGCGATCTGTCTGACTTCCCTCTTCTCGTTCGAATGGGAACGGCTTATCACCCGGATTTTTCTCATTCCTCTTTTGCCGACTCCGCAATCGGCGGAGATTTGCGTTTCTTCGATGAGCAAAACCGCGAATTGATTCATGAGATTGACGAGTGGAACTCGTCCGGCGAAAGCACCGCGTGGGTTCAAGTCAAGGACCTCGGTGAGCATTCGAAGGTCCTTGCTTATTGGGGTAATTCAACGGAAGTGACTCCTCCCGGTTACCGTACGGATGGCTCGCTTTGGTCAGGCTATGAGGGCGTTTGGCACCTCGACGACGTACTTGATTCCTCGGGCAACGCCAGAAACGCAACTTCGAACGGAGGGGTTGCTTCCAGTCCGGCCGGACTCGTCGGTCATGGTCTGTCTTTGGATGGCAATGACGATGACTTGACCATTTCGGGTTACCAGGGGATTACGGGTTCGGGGGCCCGCTCGCTTTCTCTTTGGCTCAGGACGACACAGTCCAGCGGGGGACTTGCCGGTTGGGGGGCGGGGGGTAATCTCTGGAACTTGGCATGGGACGGTCAAGGCCCTCGGGTTTTGACGGACAATTCAGGAGGGAAGCGACAGGGTTCCTTTGGATTGGGAGACGATCAATGGCATCACCTGACCATCTCCTACTCTGGACTCACTTCGGACTTGAACGAGACCCGCATTTACGCCGATGGCAAATTAGTCGATGCTCCTGCCTCATCGGTTTCCGGAACGGTCAATACTGTGGCAGGCGGCGATCTACGATTGGGGTCCTTGCGTGACGGTACGTCGAAGATGGCAGGTTTTCTCGACGAAATCCGGATCTCCTCGGTTCCCCGAGGACTCGCGTGGGCAAAACATTCTTATGAAAGTCAGCGTCCCAATTCGAATTTTATCGATTACGACCTGCAATATCTGAGCGCTCCGGTTATGCCGGCTGACTTGAACCTGACGGTGGTCAATGGGCAAGCCATGAGTTTTCAGTTTAGAAGCGATCCGCCTGCGACGCAGTATTCGCTGAATCCTTGGCCTCCTTTCGGTCTTAGTTTCAACGCCGCGACCGGCGTTCTTTCCGGAACGCCCGTTTCTTATGATTTTCCTACTACCGATGGGGTCCACAATTTCTCGGTACCCTATCGATCCATTCGCATCTTAAATTCGTGGCATCCACATATTTCGACCGGGAACATCTACGAAATACTTTCCGTGCAGGTGACGGGCGGAGCACTTTCCTCTATAAGACTGAAAGACACCTCCGCAGGTGACCAATGGGTAGGTTCGGGCGCTGGAAGAGGAGTTGATTGGGAAGACACGGAAACTCTCGGTCAACTTGTTTTTACGGTCACGGCCACCAACCCCAAGGGTAGCTCGATCACCTCGATGCGAGTCCAATTGCAGGCGTCCGTCCAAGCCCCCGTCATTTCGGTTGGCTCGATCCTAGCCACAGGGGGGCGGACTGCGTCCTTGCAAGGAGAACTTACCGATTCGGGCGGTGTGGCCAATTCCGTCACCCTTTTCTACGGAGATACGGACGGAGTCGAGACACCCGCGGATTGGAATCACAGTCTTGCTCTCGGGTCCCATGATCAAGGTCCCGTATTGGCCGATTTGAGCGGCTTAAACAGTGGTCAAACCTATTACTACCGATTCTCCAGTACGAATGCGGCGGGTACGGACTGGTCTTCTGTTGGAACTTTTGAGACCCTTTCCTTCGATCAAGGCGTTTTGCGTTTTCATACTGGAACCAATGAACTCGGCGGATCGGCCGGTTTGTTCTGGGACAAGGGCGATGGTGAGTTCAAGGTCATGGATGCGAACTTGAGCACCGTCAATTATCTGGCTCCCGACGGAACCTCCTGGATGCTGACCAAGGCGAGTTTTCATTTTTCGGGTGATTTCTATCTCGGACCCAACCTGGACAAGGTCATTCTCGAAGGTGTCAACGCGCTTTCGGTTTCAAGTGACGGAAACGTCACCTTGGCCAAGAGTCTGAGCGGTTCGCTTTCCCCCTCTTCCCCTCATTTGCCCAATGGCTCTCTTCTCGATGGATATGATGCCTATTATGGAGATGATCCGAACAAAGGGCATCGAATCGGTCGTGGAGTACTAGGTGGATTCGGTGGAACGCAGGGCCCGGGCAAAGGGCAAAGCTTGGGGAGCAATTCGGCCGGTGGACTTTCGGGTGGCGGTG
>JAYOII010000262.1:0-4653 GCA_038118685.1 Opitutia bacterium | reverse complement strand
TTTTTGGTCCGAATTGGCGGAGGGTTTTCATTGGTTCTCGAAGTGGGATCAAGTAAGAAGCCATAATTATGACCGCCGGAAGGGACCTGTCTCGATCGAGTGGTTCTCGGGAGCAAAAACAAACGTTTGTTACAATTGCGTCGACCGGCACCTCGATGTTCGACCCGACAAGACCGCGATCATTTGGGAAGGGAACGAACCCGGGGAGGATGCCACCATAACCTTCCGTTCTTTGCACGAGCAGGTTTGCAAGTTTGCAAACGTTCTCAAGAACCGCGGAGTCAACAAAGGGGACCGCGTATCGATTTACATGCCCATGGTGCCGGAAGCGACCATAGCAATGTTGGCGTGCGCCCGGATCGGGGCGGTGCACTCGGTTGTGTTCGGCGGTTTTTCCGCAGAAGCCTTGGCCGATCGGATTGTTGATTCGAACTGCAAGACTTTGATTACGGCAAACGGAACCTTCCGCGGGTCCAAGGCTATTCCGATGAAGCCGAATGCGGACAAGGCGATGTCGAGCGCGTCGGCTCAAATGGAGGGAGAGGTGGAAACCTGCATCGTCGTGCGGCGCGTATCCGAAGAATCCGAGATTGCTTGCGAGATGCAAGAAGGGCGCGATTTGTGGTGGGACGAGGCGGTGGCCGGAGTTTCCGCTGATTGCCCTTGCGAGGAGATGGATGCCGAAGACCCGCTTTTCGTACTTTATACCTCCGGTTCCACGGGGAAGCCGAAGGGGGTTCTTCACACGACCGCCGGCTACATGGTTTATACGGCGGTTACGCACAAGTACGTGTTCGACTACCACGAGGAGGACGTCTATTTTTGCGCGGCTGACATTGGCTGGATTACCGGGCACTCCTACATCGTTTATGGTCCCTTGGCCAATGGAGCCACAACGACCATGTTCGAAAGCATCCCGACTTACCCGAACCCGGACCGGTATTGGCAGGTGATCGAGAAGTGGAAGGTCAATCAGTTTTACACTGCGCCCACAGCGATCAGGGCAATTGCCGCCGCCGGGGAGGAATGGCCGGGCAAATACGAGATGCCCAGCTTGCGTATCCTTGGAAGCGTCGGCGAACCGATTAACCCTGAGGCTTGGAGGTGGTACCATCGAAATGCCGGAAAGGTAAGATGTCCGATCGTCGATACCTGGTGGCAAACCGAGACAGGCGGCATTCTCATTACCCCCCTTCCCGGGGCCACTCCGTTGAAGCCGGGTTCCGCAACCTTTCCGTTTTTCGGGGTCAAGCCCATCCTTTTGGATGCTCAATCCGGAGAGGAAATCAAGGGCAACGGGGTCAGCGGAGTCCTTGCCGTTCAAGAGCCATGGCCCGGGCAGATGCGTACGATTTACGGAGACCATAAGCGCTTCGAGGATACCTATTTCGATCAGTACAAGGGATATTATTTCACGGGTGACGGGTGCCGCCGGGACGAGGATGGTTACTATTGGATTACCGGGCGCGTGGATGACGTAATCAACGTTTCCGGGCACCGGATGGGGACGGCCGAGGTCGAAAGCGCTTTGGTCGCTCATGAATCCGTGGCCGAGGCGGCCGTGGTTGGGTTTCCTCACGAGGTCAAGGGCGAGGGAATTTATGCTTACGTAACCCTGAACGCCGGCGTCGAGTATTCCGAGGACTTGAGGGCTGCCTTGAAGCAGCAGGTCCGAGAGGTCATCGGACCCATCGCCACGCCGGACTTCATCCACTGGGCTCCAGCCCTTCCCAAGACTCGGTCGGGCAAGATCATGCGGAGGATTTTGCGCAAGATCGCAACCGGTGAAACCGACCAAATCGGAGACGTTTCCACCTTGGCGGATCCGGGTGTCGTACGGAGCCTCATTGAGAATAGGTGAATAAAGTTTTTTCTTGGCGCTCGCCAAGGCGATGTCTTTCGTTCATGGAATGGAGTTGACGATGAAAATTTACCTAAACGGAGAATACGTCGAAAAGGAGGATGCGAAGGTATCCGTTTTCGATCATGGACTGCTTTACGGAGATGGCGTGTTCGAGGGCATTCGCCTGTACGATGGTTGCGTTTTCAAGTTGGAAGAGCATCTGGAGCGCTTGGAGTATTCGGCCAAGGCAATCCTGTTGGATCTGCCCCTGACGCGTGACGAATTCCGCGAGGCGGTCTGCGAAACCTGTCGAAGAAACCAACTGCGCAACGGTTACGTCCGGCTTGTCGTCACGCGAGGTCCCGGTCACCTTGGGCTTACTCCGGACGGGTGTGGGCCTGCGAACGTCATCATCATTGCCGACGCGATTCAACTGTATCCGGAGGAATTCTACGAGAACGGACTCAAAATCATTACCGTTCCCACTCGCAGGATCAACTCCTCCGCTTTACCCCCTGCCGTCAAGAGCTTGAATTACCTGAACAACATCCTGGCGAAGATCGAGGCCAAGCGGGTTGGCTTCCAAGAAGCCTTGATGCTCAATGACAAAGGAGAAATTGCAGAGTGTACGGGCGATAACGTTTTCATTCTTTCAAAGGGCGTTCTTTTTACCCCTCCACTAGACGCCGGATCTCTCCGCGGAATCACAAGAGCATCGGTCATTGACTTGGCCGCCGAGTTGGGGGTTCCTTACCGCGAGCAGGCGCTGACCCGATATGATTTGTGGACGGCGGACGAATGTTTTTTGACAGGTACTGCGGCCGAGGTCATTCCTTGCGTCGAGGTTGATCATCGGTCGGTCGGAAATGGTCAGCCGGGCGAAATGACGCGAGAATTTATCGTTTCGTTCAGAGAAAAGGCTAAAATTGACGGAATCAAGATTTGAGCCTTTTTCACGCCAGAAAATCCTTTCGGGCATTTGCAACTCTTTTGGCGCGTCATATGCGTTGAGTTTTCTTATGTTTTGCCGTAAATTGTACTTGTCTTATTTAAACTTAATTTCTGCATGAAGTGCCACCATTGCGATAAACAAGCCACCGTTCACCTTACTCAGATCCTCAACGGGCAAATGCACAAAATGGATTTGTGTGAGAGTTGCGCTCAGGAGAAGGGGGTGACCAACCCCGAGAATCTCTCCATAGGCAATCTGATGGAGCAGGATGGGGTCGATGAGGAGTCGATCTCCGGTTCAATGGTTTGCGAGACTTGCGGAACCACCCACCAAGACTTCAAAAAGGGCGGACGATTGGGCTGTGAAGCCTGCTATCACGTGTTCCGACCCGTTCTGGATCCATTGTTGGACGGTATGCATGCCGGGGTCAAACACTTGGGGAAAATTCCCGCCGGTTCAAAATCGAGAGTCGATTTCGAGCAATCCATAGAGTTGATCCGTAAGGAATTGCAAGAAGCCGTGGAGAGAGAGGATTTCGAAAAAGCCGCCGAGTTGAGGGATCGGTTGCACGACATGGAAAACGATGCCAAGACCATGGCTTGACTATGTTTCACGATCTTTTCAGCAGTCCAAGCAAGGGGAAGAAGCTTCCCAAGTCGATTCCCGTGACTCTCAGCACGAGGATTCGCTTGGCCAGGAATTTACGCGAGTTTCCCTTTCCCGGTCGTGCCGAAACGTCACAGAAAAGGGCCGTTTTGTCCAAGTGCATGGATGCCTTGAGCGACGTGAAAGGCCTGAACGATTCTTTTTCGGTCGAAGTCGACGACCTGAGTGAGTTGGATCGGCAAATATTGGTTGAGAAGCATTTGATCAGTCCGGAGTTGTCGCAAGTCGAGGAAGGATCGGGCATTGTTCTTTCCGAGGACCGTAATTGTTGTATCATGATCAATGAGGAAGACCATTTGCGTATTCAGGTCTTGCGGCCCGGTTTGGACTTCGGAAGCGTTTGGAAGGTCGCCGATGCCTTGGATACGGGAATTGAGTCGGCCATCAGTTATGCTTACGATGGAGAATTGGGCTTCCTTACGGCGTGTCCGACCAATTTGGGGACGGGGATGAGAGCCTCCGCCATGATGCACCTTCCCGGTTTGGTCATGTCGAAGAACATGGACAAGGTCATCAATGCGGTCAATCAACTTGGAATCGCCGTACGCGGGTTGTTCGGAGAGGGATCGGATGCGAACGGAAGCATCTTTCAAATTTCCAATCAACAGACGTTGGGTGAATCCGAAACCGCCATTATCGATCGCCTCGACAACACGCTGAAGAACATCGTTCGTCAGGAAAACTTCGCGAGAGAAAAACTACTTCAGGACGACGGCGTGAGGTTGACGGACAAAATGAGCCGTGCAATCGGCATTTTGAAAACATGCTACCTTATCCAAAGTTCCGAGGCAATGGATTGTCTTTCCCTCGTCAGGTTGGCAAGCGACTTCGGCATGTTGCCTGAAAAATACCGCAACTTGGCGGACCGAATGTTTATCGAAGTACAGCCCGGTCACGTTCAACTTTCAGCCGGGAAGCCTGTCGAAGCGGCGTTTCGCGATTCCTTGCGGGCCGAACTTTTGAGGAAAGAGTTCCTTCGGACTCCGCAGATCGATCCCTCGCTTGCGGCAGGTTGACTTTAGACGTTTTGCCATTTATACAATTGTTATGTCCGAGCCAATGAGTAATTTCACACCGCGAGCCCAACAAGTGCTTGCCCTTGCAAGGAAGGAAGCGGATCGATTTCATCACAACTACGTAGGAACCGAGCACCTGCTTCTTGGATTGATCAACCTCGGTCAAGGTGTAGCCG
>JAYOII010000261.1:0-4658 GCA_038118685.1 Opitutia bacterium | reverse complement strand
GCCCGTCCCCGAGTTTTAACTTATCCTCCAAGGAATTTCCTTCGTCGTCCGTCATCTTATGGCGAAGGTTATGAGCCCATCCCCCGTCAATCTCTTCCTTTTCTGGAACAGGCATTTCCAGTTGGTTTTCAACAATTTCGGGTAGGTACTTGGCATGAGAGTTGGATTCTGCCATAAGCGTATTTTTTTTTCGTTTCATGAGTCAATCAAATGCTTCGAAGCGAGTCATCCATCCGTGTCTTCACCTAGCTCATCCCAATCTCGCGCACGGCGGTATGCTTTGCGCATTCGCCGCCTGCGTCCTTTTCTTGCAGGAGGATTGTAGGGATTGCTCACGTCTGACGAATTAAGGATGGTTAAAATCGTCCCGTCGCAAATACGAATTTCTACACCCTGAGCGCATGTTATATCGACACCATCACTTTTGGCCTTGCGAACCTCGCGTGGACCGACTCGAAGGAAAGTAATGCCTCTGTCTTTCCTTTTTCGACCATGCTCAATCGCGGCAACCAGTTTGGAGCATGAAATTTCTCTTTCCACCATCCGCTCTCTGGCATGTTTTGTAAGGTGGAGTTTACACGATGGAAATTGATCCGAGGAAAAGACTTGCTTGACCGATCGGACGTAGCCAGAGGGTGTAACTGTAACCTGAATGCCAAGAGCATATTCAAAATCCAATCCTTCGGACCGGTTTTCGATGAAATCACTCCAAGTGATCATAATTTTTTTTTCGCCATTTGATTCCTTGGTTTGGCTACCGAAGGCCATAACTGTCCGAAATGTCCCCATGGAGATTTCTCGCTTTCGCAAATCTTCCGTTGCCTTTTTTCCTACATGGACTACTTTACCAACTACAGGCGAGTGAACTTTGGAATGAGTTGGTTCAAATTCCATTGCTTCATTCATATTTAATTTACTGTTCATGTCCTTAGAGAAGGGACGGTCTTGAACTTTTTTTGAATTTTTTTTAGGAAATTTTCAAAAAACCGTTTTTTACACTCAGCGCAGGTTCACGCGCTACCATTTGGCTTTGATTTCGCTCTTATGCCCAATGGCATTTTAATCTCTAGCATCCAGTGGGTTACAGTATTTTTCGGGGACTGCAGGTTAAATGAAAAGGTTTACCTGGATACCAGTCTGTTGCCCTTGCAGGAGTGCATGAGGTCGATCGGTGGGAATGGGGAGTGGACACAGATATGGACACATATTTCCGGCGAAACGGGTCGTTCGGAGTCACGGGCTGTCGAAAGCTCGGGGAGGCTTAGCGATGAGTTGAAGAGGGTGGTTTGCAGACCGATCGGGGGTCGCAATCCCAAATTCGCCAAGCTCAGCCATTCTTTTGCTCGGCTTGATTGCCCCGGTAGCCGATCATGAATCCGATTACGCAGAATCCGCATACGGTGCTCAAAAGCCACCAGTAGTCGCTCCATCCGGCTCCCGTTGTTTCGTCGACGAGGTAGCCATGAGCCCACCCTACGAAGGCCGTTCCCGCCAGTCCGCCGACGCCGCTCGTCAACAGGGAAAGCAGGGCTTGGCTTTGCGTGCGTATGGCCTGTTCAATTCTTTTGGCCAGGAAGACTTTCCCTGCCTCAAAGAAATAGGTCCAGCAGATCCCGTGCAGGGCAATGCCGAGCAAGACGCTGGCAAGGGAATCATCCGAGGCCCCCCAGGCATAGAGCAGGTAGCGCAAGGTTCCGCATCCCAAGGCGAGAACGAAAATGGCCTTGATACTCCAATTTCTCAGAAACCATGCCATCATCAGCATGGCGGCCACCTCGGTCAATTGCCCGACCGTCATGACGGCTGCAATTTGTTCGCAACCCAGGAAACGCAGTTGTTGGGGTGTGTGCATGAAGTAGGCCGCGAGGGGAATGGAAAAAAGAAAGGCGGTTCCAAAAAACATCGCGGTGTCCCGTTGCTTGAACAAACGAAACGCCCGCAATCCCAGGACGTCCAAGACGTTTTTCGGGGGGCCGCCTTTGGGCGGGCAGTGGGGGAGCAAAAGGCAACAGACGGCGGCGAGAATACTGGCCCCGACCGAAAGCCACCCCACGGATGCAGACAGATCCATGGCAAGCAAACTGACCAGCCATCCGGCGACCATCCATCCCAAACTTCCCCAAACCCGGATTTTTCCAAAATCCCGTTCCGGGTGATCGGTGCTGCTCAGGGTGATGGTGGTCAACAAGGGCCAGGCGGGGGCGGTGATCAATGATTTCAAGCCAAGGAACAGGATGAATAGGATGGGTTGCGTCCCCTGTTCCAAGAGCATGAATGCGACTCCGGCAAGGATCGACCCGGATGCCACGATGATCGCGAGCAATTTTTCCGCCGCGATCACCTGATCGGCTCGGGCGGAAAAAATCAAAGGAGAAAGGATGGCCGACAAGGGAAGAACCATAAAGGTCAAGGTGACGTAGGAACCCCAACCCTTGGCATGCAAAACGTTCGCCAACACGGGAATCCAAAAACCCGGGGCCGCGGCGAGAAGAAAAAAAGCAGGACAGAGCCAAAACTGGGCGCCTTTCTTTGGAAGCAATCGAAACACTAGGTCTTGTTCAATAAAACGGGAGCGCGGGCAATCCCAATTTTACACTTCGACTCAACCTGGTCATCGGCCCTTTGACGAAGCTTATCTCTTGGGTTTTCGGGCTTCTTTTCCAAAGCTTCGTTCCCTAATATATGAAGAATGATGATTTTGGCTTGCATAAGCATTGTCATGGAACATGAATGGCTCGAATGTGCATAAATGTGCAAAAGTGAATGAAGGCCAGCAGTATCAATCAACAAGGGATTGCGGATCAGCTTAGTCTGTCGAGGACGACGGTTTCACGATGTTTTACCAATCATCCGGGAATCAACCCCGAAACCAGAAGCCGCGTTTTCAAGTTGGCTGCCTCGCTGGGGTACACTTATCAGGAAGGCAAGACCGGCAAGAAAAGCGACCGAACGGCCTTGTCCCGTTTCGGCGTTTTGATTTGCACGGATCCGGAGAGTTATGCCGACGAGGACTTTGAAAACCCGGGAGCTCTTTTGCTCTCCGGCATTTCCGAGTTCGCTCAACTTCAAAAGGCCCAGTTGGACGTTCATTTCGTAACCCCCGGGGAATCCAGTCTGCAATCTTCTTCTTACTCCGAAATCGGAGCGTTGAATGACCGGGAATGGGACGGGGTTCTTCTGATTTATCCTTTTCCGGACCAAATCATTCTTGGCCTGCAAAAGCTCTTTCCGGTGGTTTCGCTTGTTCAGCAGTTTGTCCGTTCACCTTTGGATTGCGTCGACGTCAATCATCACCGGGGCATTGAGTTGGTTTTGAATCATTTGGTGGAGTTGGGGCACGAACGAATCGGATTTCTGACTACCGGCTACGATCTTTCGGCCAAGTGGGCTCAGTACCGTCATTCCGCTTTCCTTGCCGAGACGGCCCGGTTGCAACTTCCGAGGAATTCCGATTGGGTTATCGATCCAACCACCGCAAGCCGACTTTCGGTTGATGAGATTCATCAACTTGCTGCGGGCCAAACCCGCAAGGGAGTGACTGCCTGGGTTTGCGCTGCGGATCACCAAGGCTACCAATTGTATTCTCATCTGACGAGGGAGGGCTTTTCGGTTCCCGGAGAGGTGTCGATCACCGGGTTCGACGGAATTGCCCCGCCGAAATGGGCTCCGCCCCTTACCACTCTGCGAATTCCCTATCACGAAATCGGACTGACGGCGGGAAAACGTCTTCAGGATCTGGTCCGAAAGCGGTACGAGTCCGCCCAAGTCATTTCCATCGATTGCATTTTGCAACCACGAGAAACCACCTGAAAACCATGAAATCAATGCCACTACTCATACTCTGTCTGGGCTCTGCGACGTTCTTTGCCGGTCCTGCTTTTTCAGATGAAGCCTGGCAGGTGACACGCAAAGCATGGGACGCTCTCGGAAAGAAGAATTTTGATGAGGTCGAGCGATTGGCCAATGAGTCGGTTCGAAGATGGGGTGAACGGGGCCGCAAAATAAACAACGGCTTGTCCAAGTTGCCTTCGGCCAAAGAAGCGAAGCAGTACACTACCTTGAACGAACTCGCCACCATAGTCTGGCTGAAAGGCGAAGCGCTCTTGAAGAAGGGCGATCGCGACGGGGCGTTGGCCGCTTTCTACACGGTTCTTGCCGATTACAATTTCGGGCAGACTTGGGACAAAAAGGGATGGTATTGGTCGCCGGCGGCTTCGTCCCGCGACAGGATCGCCGAGCTTGCTCCGGGAAGTCAGCAGGATCTTTCTCTGGATACCGAACCTCTCCCTGCGGGCTTGCGTTTGCCGGGCAAGAAGGGAATTTGCTTCACTCTGCGGGGCAAGGGCGAGAAAGGCGGTTGGGACAAGAACGTTCCTAAAATCAAGGCGACCCGCTCTTATTGGAATTACTCGTGGGGTTCGAACCGAGTGGACGCCCAACCGAAGGACATGGAGTTCATTCCGATGACTTGGGGGGCATGGGGCATGGATGGGTTTGCCAAGACCCTGAGCAAAGACGTCGTGCCGCAAATTCAATCGGGCCAAGCCAAGCGATTGCTCGGGTTCAACGAGCCGGACAAGAAGGAGCAAGCCAACATGCCTTACACCGAGGCCCTCAAATATTGGCCTTTGCTCGAGAAATTGGGAATCCCCTTATGC
>JAYOII010000260.1:0-4682 GCA_038118685.1 Opitutia bacterium | reverse complement strand
CCGGTGACCTGTCTGGGATCACCTCCTTTTGTTTTTGGGGCCGAAGCTACGGATAGGGGCGTTTCTGTTGACCTCGGCATTTTTCAATCGATAAACGATTCTGGCCTTTTCGAGGTCTTGCGTGCTCATCTCCATTTTCACGATGTCTCCAACGGTAATCTTGATAAAGTGCTTGCGCAACTTTCCGGAAATATGGGCAAGAACCTGATGGCCGTTCTCAAGCTCCGCTCTGAACATGGTACTGGGCAAGACCGCGGTGATCTTGCCTTCGACTTCGATAACTTCTTCTCCGGACATAGGTGTAACAGTGATTCATCACACCATCCTGGCACGCTATGTCAAGTCAGTCCTGTCAGCAAAGGAAGAAATAGGTATTATGCCGTTCACCATGAAAAAGACCGTCGAATGTCCTTTCCCCAAGGTTTTTCCTTCTCAACTGGAAAAAGGAAACCTGTTTTTCATGCAATTGGCATACAACGAGGCAATCAACGCTTGGAATGACGATGAGGTTCCGGTTGGAGCCGTAATTGCAAGAGGCGAAGAAGTGATTGCATCCGCTTTCAACCAAACGCGCAGGCAAAAGGATCCGAGCGCTCACGCGGAAATGATCGCCATAACGATGGCCGCCAAATCCGTGGGAGACTGGAGGCTCAACGAATGCAGGCTGTACGTCACCAAGGAACCTTGCCCCATGTGCTCCGGGGCAACGATCATGGCGAGACTGGGAGAAGTGCATTTCGCCGTCAAAGACCCGAAGATGGGTTGCTTGGGTGGCGCCACCGACCTTCATTTGCTTCCTTTTTCAAACCATCGGCCCAAAATCGAGAGCGGGACAATGGAACTGGAATGCAAGGAAATGCTTCAGGCTTTTTTCCAAATGCAAAGAAAATAGAAGACGGTTCGCCTCGAAATTTCTCTCGGGCTTGACCTTCCCTCATGAAAAAGTTGTTATGATGAATCTTCAACATTCAACTTCTTCTCCAATTATGTCACACACCTTACCTGCTCTGGACTATTCTACCGATGCGCTCGAACCTCACTTCGACAGCCGAACGATGGAAATTCATCATGGGAAGCATCATCAGACTTACGTAAACAACCTCAATGCAGCGCTCGAAGGCAACGAATCCCTCGAGTCCCTGGACGTCGATTCCCTCATCCGGGACCTTTCCGCCATACCGGAAGGAATCCGTCAGGCCGTCCGCAACAACGGCGGCGGGCACTCCAACCACACCTTTTTTTGGAAGTGCGTTTCCCCTCAGGGAGGCGGTCTTCCGCAAGGGAGCTTGGCGGACGCCATCGCATCAACCTTCGGAAGCTTTGACTCCATGAAGGAATCTTTCGGCAAGGCCGCCCTCACGAGGTTCGGATCCGGGTGGGCTTGGTTGATCAAGAGGAGCGATGGAAGTCTTTCCGTTATCTCCACGCCCAACCAAGATTCCCCTCTTATGGAAGGCGTGTCCGATGAGGTGGGCACCCCCCTCGTTGGTTTGGACGTCTGGGAGCATGCTTACTACCTGAATTATCAAAACAGAAGGCCCGATTACGTCTCCGCCTTGTGGAACCTCGTGGATTGGAACAGGGCTGAGGAACTCTTCGGGGCTTAAACCTTTTACTCAGGAGTCATTCTCAAGAAGGGCCTTGCTCCCGTTGTGGTTGCGGGTGTGAAGAACGCTTTCAGGGCATCCGAGTGGAAATCCGAGGAACCCCGCTGTTGTTATCACTCCCAAATTTGACGATGGATTCAAATCACGGGTTGCCTGACATGAATCCAAAAACAAAAAGCAGGCGGGAATCCTTGCCAGTTCCCTCAATCCTATATATTATGCAACGGAATTGAGCCAAAGATCTTACAAGTACCGAGCATTCATAACTTACGCCCACAAGGACGAAGAAAGGGCGAGGTGGCTCAGGCAAAAACTTGAGTCTTTTCGCGTCCCCAAGCACCTGGTTGGAACGGATGGAGATTTCGGAAAAGTGCCGGCCAGGCTTTATCCGATCTTTCGAGACCGGGACGAATTGGCCGGAGCCGCTCAATTGGGACCTCTCATCGAACAGGCTCTGGACGATTCCTCTCACCTGATCGTTCTATGCTCACCGCAAGCGGTTCGTTCACGCTGGGTGAATGAGGAAATCAGGATGTTCAAGGCCATGGGCAAAGCCGACCGGGTTCTGTGCCTTGTCGTGGACGGTGATCCCATGGTCGAAGATTTGAACGGGGACGCCGACAACGAATGCATTCCATTGGCTGCTCGGAGGGACGTCGATACAGAAGGAAAGTTGACCGACCACAAACACGAACCGGCCGCCGCCGACTTGCGCCTGTCCGCGGATGGGGAGAAAGACGCCTTGCTCAAGATTATCGCGGGGTTGCTTGGGTTGGGCTTGGATGACCTCAAGCAAAGAGATTTGCTCGCACGGCAAAAAAGGCTTGCCCGGATCGCTTCCATATCCGCGGTGTTGGCCATTTCGGCGATAGGCTTGGCGGTTTACGCATTCTATCAGCAACAGCAGGCATCCCTTGCCAAAGCCAATGCGGTAGAAGAGCGGAAACAGACGGAGGAAGAGTTGGCCAAAACCCAAGCAATCACCACTTTCGTTCAAAATCTCTTTTTCTCACTCGATCCGCAAAACACTGCGGTCATGGACACCGAGTTGATCAAGACCATGCTCGATCAGGGTTCCGATCGGGCCGCAGAATTATCGGCCGAGCCGGAAATAGAGGCAAGGATCAGGCTCTGTCTGGGCAAAACTTACCGGTCGATTCGCTCCTATGACAAGGCACAGACCGAACTGGAGCGGGTTCTTGAATTATTCGAGAATTTGACGGCCAAGGAATTGCCCGCCCGGATGCAGGCCATGAAAGAAATCGCTTTGGTTCACGATGCCTTGGGCAATTACGTCGAAGCTCAACCCATGCTCGTGGAGCTACTCGAACAAAGGTCTCACGAATTCGGAGAGGGGCACGAAGAGGTGATCGACACTCAAATCGACTTGGCCAAAGTATACCGCAGAATCGGGAAGCTCGAACAAGCCGAAAACGAGTGCGTCAAGTCCCTCTCTCTGTTGAATGACCAAAACAGAAGCGACACCGACTCATTGTTGCTCAAATGTATGTCCGAGCTTGCCATGATCTACTTGGCCGGGGAGAAACTCGCTCAAGGCGAAAGCCTTGCCCGGAACGTTTACCAGAAATCCCGAATCCGATACGGGGATGCGCATGCCTCGAGTTTACGAGTCGGGCAAATTCTCGTCGAAGCCCTGAGGAAGGGAGACAAGCTAAACGAAGCCGAGGAGCTCTCGATCGAAGTGGTCGAGGGGTTGGAGAGAATCCTCGGCGAAAGTCATCCCGATACCCTCGGAGCGTCCGACTCCTTGGCGAGGATTCTAACTTCAAGAGGTGAATTCGAAGAGGCCTTGAGGTATTACCTGGGAATTCTTTCCGCCAAAGAAAAAGCGTTGGGTACCAAACACCCCGAAACGCTTTCGACCCTCAAGGCAACCGCGGAAACGTATCGAAATTTGGAAAGACTCGACGAAGCCGAAAAGACGCAAATCAAGGTTCGGGACAGACTGCGTGAGAAACACGGCGTCGAACACCCCGAAACTTTGCGCTCCATGAATGATCTCGCCGATCTTTACCTTGCCCTGGGAAAAGAAGACGAAGCCTTTCATCTCAGTGAAGAGACTTTGGAGATCGAAAGAAAGGTCATGGGAGAGCAGGACCCCATGACCCTCAAGACCATGTTCCGGATCGGAAAACTCCAATACCTCTTCAACAACTCCGAGGGAGCGATGGAAATATTGGGCGATACTTTGGCAAAACAAGAGAAATTGCTTGGTTTCGATCATGCCGAAGCCACACTCACCCGTGATCTGCTGAACGAAATTCTGTCGGAAAAAGCGACCGCAAGGGTTACGCTCGAAAGCAATGAAACCATGATCGCCGAGCACTCCGATACTTCCTTGATCGATTTTCTCGAGGAGTTTGAAAAAAGCGAAGTCCCATTGGAAAAGAGATACTCAACCCGCCCCCCTGATCTATGGGATTCGAACCAAACCTCTTCCTCGGTGACAGTTCTTGAAAACAACCCGGAAGGAGAAGGAGAAGGAGAAGGAGAGAAGGACGCAGGGTTTTTCCAAAGTTTGAAAAATCGTCTCCTGCCCGGAAATGAAGACGGGGTGGAATCCGACCCTTCCGAGACGGAGCAATAATGCCGGCAAGTACGGTTATCTTCGATTGGGACGGGGTGGTCATCGACTCTTCCGCCCTCCACGAAAGAAGCTGGGAAGCCTTGGCATCTGAAATTGGCAAAGAGTTGCCGGCGGATCACTTCAAAAGGGGCTTTGGCAAAAGAAACGCCGTCATTATTCCGGAAATCCTCGGTTGGTCCCGAGATGCCGCTGAAATCGACCGTTGGAGCAAGAGAAAGGAGGAGCTTTATCGAGAAATGGGAAGCGAGCAAGGGATCCCCATTCTTGATGGAATAAAGAATTTCCTGGAGTCTCTTCGAGCGGAAGGTATTCCGTGCGTAATCGGTACTTCTACGGAACGACGGAACGTAGAGTTGGCTTTCGAGCAGCACGACCTGTCGGCGTTCTTTTCAGGCGCCGTCTGTACCGAGGACGTGTCGATGGGGAAACCGGATCCGGAAGTTTTCCTCAAAGCCGCGACCCTTGCG
>JAYOII010000259.1:0-4736 GCA_038118685.1 Opitutia bacterium | reverse complement strand
GGCCTCGCGGTATTGCTTCATCATGGGGGTCTCCTCTCCTTTTTTGCTCATGAACAGTGAGCTAGGGAAGCCCTAGGCAGGGGATTCGTCAAGTCAATGAGAAAGGAATTGCAAAAGAGCTAGAAATTCGCTCCCAAACCAAGCTCAAACAGATGCATGGCGATCTTGTCGAAATCACCGTTTCCGGATGAACCAAGAAGCCGGTAGGCCAAGAACGCATCCAAACCCCATTCGATTTCATAACCCAAGCTGAAAAGAAGATCATAGGTAAAAGCACTGTCACTGTTGCCGAATGACTCTCCCAAGGGTGGGCCAAGAGAAAGAAAATCTCGCCTTTTGCCGTATCCGAATCCCCCCGCAGCTCGGATCCAGCCTGAATCGCCGACAGGCAAGCCATAGCCAGCTCGGGCACCAATTTGAAAAAGCTCGGCCTCACCGGTTACGGGTACCGAAGCGGCAAAACTACCATCAGCAGCCGAGGCAGAATCATAGCCGACCGAGGCATAGGAGAAATGAAGCTCTCCTTCGAAGTTGTGCCACCTTCGGCCCAAGCCCAATCCAATGGCATGTCCAACCTTGGTTTCGATTTTGATATCCGAGTATATAGGATTCCCAAGTCCATCATAACCATTGAAGCGGTTAAAGGACGCATCGGAGGACATGAACGCCAATCCGACGAAAGGCTGAATGAAATACTGCCCTCTATCCCTTTCCATCTCCTTGCGGGGAGGTCGTTTTTTTACGGGGGCTTCGGGAACCTCCTCCTTGGCCTTCACGGGTGTTCCGTCCGCCCGGTAGAGAGTGCCGTCATTGGATTCCGAAGCTTGGGGAACCGACGGAACCACCGGGTTCTCCACGCGGCGGGGGGTTTCCGGCAACGCGTCAAACGCACTTTGAGCCTGACTGGGAGGGGGCTGGCGGGTGGACAAAATGGTCGGAGGGGGCCTCTCGAAAGGAATCGGTTCAGTTCCGGAAAGATCGGCTAATCGTTGAGAGAGCGCTCGGGCCCGGGCTTCAAGGCTGTCGTAAAAAGCATCTCGGGAAACATAGGTGTTATCGTTTTGTGACCAAACGCAAACAGGGACAAAGAGGAAAAAGCAAAACCAGAAAAACTTATGAATTACACTCATGGGGATGACCATACGACTCGTTTCTATTCTCATCTGACGCTATTATTAGGGCTTTAGTTTCCCAAGGTAAAGCCCATTGATTCCATCGTTTTGGAGCGACCCGAAAACAAAAGTTCGGTTTTGATGGCATTTTTTTCGGCCGGAGTGAAGAGAGGAGAGTCCAAGACGAAACTGATCACCTTGTCCAAGGACTCGAAGTCAGCAAGAATGGTGTTCACACGGGCAATCGTCAAATCCGCTTCGGTCATCCATATCTTTTTTGTCTGATCGTAAATCGGCCAAGTCATATATTGCTTGGGATTCACTCCATCCGACTCCCTCACGGTAAAGGCAAACCAACCGGACAAATCGTTCAAATAAACGTTGGGGGCATGGGCTTCTCCAGTCCAAAACCATCCGACCTTATCGCTCCAAATCCAAGTCGTAGTTTCCAAACCACCCCGCTTTTCAAGATAGAGCCACCCCAAGTCGGTGTGGTAAATCCAATTGGTCGTGGTCAAGTTGTAATAGCCCAAAGTTTCGGAAAAACGCCAATTTGGGTATTTCGCCGCCCTCTTTTGGACAATCGTAACCGTCGCGGTCGATTCAAGCGAATCGTTTGTGTCAATGATCGTGTACTCAAAGGTATCGATCCCTATAAAATCCTTGGCCGGGACGTAATACGGCACAATCCCACCGGTAACCGAGTTTCCGAACGTACCGTACTTGGGTTGCGTCCACGCATTGGTGGTGAACGTAAGGGTATCCGAAGTATTCGAATCAGGCAGACTGCTGTCGTTCGCCAAAACGTCCAATAGAATGGAATCCACCGTGGGATCATCGTAAACAAACACGTCGGGGTTGGCAGTCGGTGGGTCGGCGGTCGCATTGATCTCGATCGGAATGGTCACGTCTCCCTGGACGGTTCCATCGGAGACACGGAGAATCATAAAATCAGCGCCGTAATAATTGGGGTTCGGCGTGTAAGTGAACTTGATGTCGCTCTCGGAGGTCAAAGGATAAGCGGACCAACTGAAAGAACCATTGGAGGTAGGCGTCAAAAGAGATGCATCGGATATTTTTCCTTCCGGATCGGATACCGTGAAGGTGACGATTATAGGAGTATCTTCGGTCGTGGAGAATTTGGCGGGACTGACGGACGGTATTTCATCCACGTCGATGATACGGACGTTTAATTTTTGGTCATCGGTTGAATAACCATCTGAAACACGCACCCAAACTTCGTACAGGTTGTTTACGTCGGAATCGGTGGGGTTTTCGAAATCGGCCCCTGTTTTGAAGGACAAGTGACCACTCGTAGAGTTGATTTCAAACAAACCGACGTCGGCGCCACCCCAAATGGAGTAAGTGAAAACGTTTGTCTCCACGTCGGTGGCATTGATTTGGGTTACAATCAACTCATTTTCCGGATGAGTAAAGTTGGCGTCGTCTCCCCCTCCGTTGCTCGTGATGGTCGGTGCGTTTTCATCGGCGTCGGTAATCGTCACGACGACAGGGTAATCCCTCGAATAACCACCCGCAAGACCGTCGTAAAGGGTGAGTGTAAACTGGTAAATATTATCGTAATCAGCCGAATCCGGGTATTCGAAATTCGCCGCGGGCAGCATGGATAAAATTCCCTGCCCGGAAACCGTGAAGCGGGATTGATCCGCTCCTCCCGTAATTGAATAAAGAACGTTGTCGAACCCGGGATCAAACAGGTTGTCGAGGTCGCTGGCGTTCAGATCAACGATAAAATTGCTGTTTTCCTGAAGGTTGAAAGTGGAACTGGCATTGGCCAAAAGATGAGGAGAAAGCGGCGGATTGTCGTTTAGGTTGACCACGTTGATCGTAAAATTCGCATCCGTGTAATTGCCATCCAAATCAGTGACTCGAATTTCCCTGACCAAAGTCTTGGTTTCATTCACGTCAAAGTCGGGACCATTGTGAATGCGAAACCTCAGATCCCCGGTCAATTTGTCGAGTTGCAAATAGGTATCTTCCGTTACGTTCGGGTCCGTCCACGACCAGAACACCGTATGGTTGTCGTCAGCCGCCTGAAGAGTTGTGACGTCCTGTTTGTTTTCCGGATGATTGATGACAAAAGGCGTTGTGAACACCGGCAGGTCATTGACGGAGTTGACCGTGATGGTAATGTCGTGAGTAGTGGTCAAGCCAACGCTGTTGTTGACTTCCACCGTCACGACGTCGGTTCCGGAATAGTTACCGTCCGGCACGTAAAGGAATTGGTTACCAATGACTGAAGCCGTGCCGTTTTGGCCATTACGGTGAATTCCATAGCCGGCAATCGTACCGTTGTTGTTTGGAGAATCAGTCGCCGAAAGGAGAATGGGATTGAAAACGCCATCCTCATCCATGACTGGATTTGAATCAAAGAGATGCGTGTCGAAATCAGCCGGTTCGTAACCGTCGACCACGTTGATGGTTATGTTTTGCTCGTCGTAAGCGATCGGTTGCCCGTCGTCGGTCACCCGAACAATGACGTTGTAGGAGTTGTTGCCGGCCGCCGATCCGTTGGCTTCATAATCGGGAGCAGTTACGAAAGCCAAACGACCGCTGGTCGGGTCGATCAGAAATTCGGACTGATCGGCGCCGCCCCAAATCGAGTAAACAATGGACTGCGTTTTGTTTTCGTCATGGGTGACGTTGACGTCGAACAAGGTGGTTAAGTTGGTTTCATTGTGCTCGTAAAAAGATGAATAATTACCATCCAAAGAAGTGATGACAGGGGCCTCGTTGTACTCGATGATCGAAACGGTGACATCCTGTACGGTCGAACCACCTTGGCCATCGTCGACTTTGACCCGGACATCATAACGGCTAATCTTGGAAGCATCCTCGGGGTTCTCCGAATCAGGTGGTTTGTTCAGAAACAAGCGACCCTCGTTTCTGAATCGAGTTTCGTTGAAATCGTCCTGATCTTCGCCTCCTATGAAAGAATAGGCAAAGGAATCGGGTTTGCGATTGAGATCAACCAAGGAAAGGCAGTTCACACCGGTTCCGACGTTAATCAACACAGGTTGCTCGAACTGTCCGTCCAAACTCGCCTTTGCCTCGAACAAACTGATGTAAGAGATCGAAGCATCGGAAACAGCCAAAGTTACCCGCGTGTCAGGGGTTGCCGGAATGATCGCCAAATCAGTAGGCGAAACAATAAAGTGAACCGGATGGGCGGGAAGCGACTTGGGATTTTCGAACCCACTCACGGTCTGTACCAAGACGGCGGGGGCTCCGGAGTTCGTCAGGTAGACCACGTCGAGCAATCCATCTGCGGTCAAATCGACCGAGCGGGTGAGAGCGAAGGAACCGCTGCCACCGACACTTGCCAAAACACTGTGTGAAAAAGTATTCTCTCCGAAAACACCCTTCCCTTGGTTGGAGGCCAGGTAGAGACTGTTGTTGGCCGAAATCAAAACGTCCAGAGTTCCCGAACCATCCAGATCGACTAACTCGACAAACCTTGGAGAATCCAAGCCATGCGAGGCATCCATGATCGAGGACTGAAGAGAGAAAGAGGGGTCGACCGAACCGTCGTTCTTGTACCAATCGACCCTGTCCGTCCCCCGATGCGCGACCACGATATCGGGGTAGGAATCGCCGTCGACG
>JAYOII010000258.1:0-4737 GCA_038118685.1 Opitutia bacterium | reverse complement strand
TGATTGCGATGGAAGGCGACGTCAAGTTGACCGACTTCGGAATCGCCAAGGCTCTCGACCTGATGTACAATCAGGAAGGCGAGGTGATCGCAGGAAAAGACGAATACCTTTCCCCGGAACAGGCTCGCTGCGAAGTCACGGATGCCAGAGCCGATCTTTTCTGCTGTGGCATCGTCATGTCCGAGCTCATGCTCAACAGGAACATCTTCGAGGATCTCGGGGACGCTCCTGTCGAAATGTATCATGAGAAAACCATAGACAACATATTGAATCTCCCGATTCCAAATTTCAGCGAAATCCGCTCGGATATCGATCCCCGGCTCAACGATATACTTCACACGGCCCTGAAACGGCCTCGCGAGGACCGCTATCAGACTTCAGAAGAAATGCTCGTTGAACTCGAGAAATTCATCTACGGCGACGGTTACGGACCTACGAACGAAAAGTTGGCGAAGTATGCCAACGATCTTTTCGGTGAGGACGGACAGAACGCTGCGCTCCGATGGCACGAGGAGAAGCTGGCGAGCAAACAAAATTCCTGACTTTAGATGGCGATTCAATCCCAGGGCCTGCGTCAAGTTCAGAAGCAGACTCAGAACCTCGTTCTGGCGCCTCAGCTTCGTCAATCGCTTAAAATCCTCCAAGTCCCCGCACTCGAACTAAGATCCGCTATCCTCGAGGAACTGCAGACCAACCCGCTTTTGGAAGAAGTCGGCAGCAACGACGAAAGCCTCGATGCGGAGGTACCCGAATCTTCGCCCGAAGAAAGCAAAGACACCGAACAGGAGGAATTCCCGGACGACCCCGCTGAGACCAAACAGGATTCGGAAAACGAAAACCTTGAACCGGGCATGGAAGAAGGGGAACCGAAGGAGGATCTTCTCGATATGGATTTCTCCGACGAATTCGCCGCCCTCAAGGAAATGGAGGAAGACCTCCGGGAACACTACGAAAGGGAATACGAAGGCGAGGCAAAATTAGGCAACTCGGACGCCGCGGAAAAAAGAAAGTTTTTTTTCGACTCCTTGGTCGCCGAAACCTCTTTGCAGGAACACTTGCTCGACCAACTGAAACTGGTCGTAATCACCAAAGGCCAACGGCAAGCATGCGAATATATGATCGGCAGCTTGGATGAGAATGGCTTTCTCTCCGGCAACCTTTCCGACTTGGCCTTGCTTTCGGGTATCGCCCTCGAAGATCTCCAATTCGGCCTTGGGATCCTGCAATCTTTCGACCCGATCGGGATCGCTTCCCTGGACCTCCAGGACTGCCTCCTCAAGCAGATGGACGCCCGGGAAATGCAGGATTCCCACTCCTACCAAATCGTCAAAGATCATTTCCCGCTCCTCATTCGCCGAAGGGTTCCCGAATTATCTCGCAAGCTTTCGCAACCAACCGAAATCATTCACCGGGCCATAGAAAAAATTGCCGAGCTTGACCCCGCCCCGGGCAGGCGTTTTTCGGAGGACACGAATCAGTCCGTTTCGGCGGATGCGACCGTCGAGCGGGTTGGCGACGACTGGTCGATCAGCCTGAACAACGATTACATCCCCAAGCTCAAAATCAACCGGACCTACAAGGAACTGATGACCAAGGGAGTCCTCACGAGCAAGGAAAAGGAGTACGTCAGGAACCAAATGAGGGCGGGCAAATTCCTCATCAGCTCGATTGACCAGCGACAAAACACGATCGAGCGGATCACCCGCAAGATTCTCGACCGTCAGGCAGACTTTTTTGACGAAGGAATTTCCAAGCTCAAACCCATGACCATGGCGGAAGTCGCGAACGCCATCGAGGTCCACGAAACCACGGTCTCCAGAGCCATCGCCAACAAGTATCTAAAGACTCCCCACGGAACGTTCCCGTTCAAATATTTTTTCACGCCCGGATACTCTGGCAAGGACGGCGGCACCGTATCCAATACCAGCGTCAAGGAAATCATCGGTGGCATCATCGAGGGCGAAGATCCCGAAAAGCCTCTGAGTGACCGGAAAATCGTAGACATGCTGAAGGAAAAAGACATCTCTTTGGCCCGTCGAACGGTTGCAAAATACCGGGAAGAGCTTGGAATACCCGCCACCAATTTGCGCAGGCGCTATTAGCGGAAAACTCTTCGACCCAAGTCAGCAAGACCATGGACAAGTCGCACCAAGCCGAGAACCCCGCGTTTCCTTTGGCCGTCGACGCCTCTTCGACCAGGATTCAAGTCGGCATTCCGGGGGACATGGACTGGGTTCACTTGGAAACCGTGGAATTACCTGCCATGGAAGGCCTTTTTCAGACTCTTTCGCGGCTCATGGAAAAGACCGGCGTCAATCTGCGCCAAGTCGACGAGTTGTTTTTTTGCGAAGGTCCCGGCTCCACGCTTGGGTTGCGCATTGCCGCGGCCGTTGCCAAAACGCTCTTGTGGGATGGCCGGGGCAACGTTTCTCTCTATTCCTACAACGCCCTGGACCTGGCATCCCTGATGACCGAGCAACCGCCCCTGCATTTGCAAGCGCCCTTCCGGAAAGGCTGGCGCTTCGTCCGAACTCGGTCGGAAAACAGCGCCATCGGAAAAAAGAACCTCCACGAAAGCAAGGAAGCCCTTTCTCTTTTTCCGGAAAGTCATCACCTGCCTGATCCGCGAAGCATCGGAGAATCAATCCAAGCGGACAAAACAATCGAATATGGCTTGGCCCGCGCCAAAGGATTGAAAGACTTGAGATCCGTGGCAGAGCCTGCCGACGTCCCCGTGGTCTACTCTCCCGTTCCGCCCACTTTCAAAAAATGGGAACCCGCCCGGTCCCCGGCAGGCTCAGAATGAAGGTCTTTCCACGGGTCACGTCATGAAAGGAATGCGTTGCTGGGCCGAAATTGACTTGGCCGCTCTCGAACGCAACCTTGCTCTGATCAGGAAATCCTTGCCGGCGGGAGTCCGTCTGATATCGGTCGTGAAAGCCGATGCGTACGGGCATGGCATTCACCACACCGCGACCCGGCTCATGCAAGCCGGCGCGGACACTTTTGCCGTGGCCAACACCAAGGAGGCGGCCGACATCAGGGAAATGGGCTCGGGGTGGCCCATCCTCGTCTTGGGCCCTCTTCTCCCCGAAGAGGACCAAGCCCTTTTGGATTACGATCTTATCGCCGCATTGTCTTCGCCCGAAGAGCTTGCCCGGTTTCAGGCTTTAGCTCAAAAAAACAAGCGCCAAATCTCGGTTCATCTCAAAATCGACACGGGAATGGGAAGACTTGGAGTTTGGTGGGAGAACGCGCTGTCCTTGATCAAGGCGATCAAACGGGCGCCCGAAATCAAGCTTTGCGGAGTGCTCACGCATTTTGCACAGCCTTCGGATTCCCGGTTCACCAAGGAACAAAGAAAAAGGTTTCTCGGAGTGATCGACCAGGCAAAGCTCGGACGCGACCCTTCCTTTCTCGTCCACGCGGACAACTCCTCCTCCCTGCGTTCTCTGGAAGACAGCACCGTCTTCAATGCCGTGCGCATCGGGTTACTGCAATTCGGCATCGCGTCTCCCCGCGGCAGCCTTCTTGGAGGTCTTCAGGTCGAACCCGTGTTGTCCTTTCACTCCAAACTCGCCATGATAAAGGAGTTACCCAAGGGCACCTCACTCAGCTACGACAGACAATACACCTTGAAAAGGAATTCTAAAATCGGAATCATTAGCGCCGGTTACGGCGATGCCATTCCTCTTCACAGCGGCAATCGGTCCTGCGGACTGATTCAAGGACAATCATTCCCGATTGTCGGAAGAGTCACCATGGATCAGACCCTGATCGATCTCACCGACTCGGACAGGGAATTTCAACTGGGAGAAAAAATTACCTTGGTCGGGAATCAAGGCGACCGGGAAATCTTGCTCTCGACGCTTGCCGAAGAGGCGAAGACCATTCCTTGGGAGCTACTCTGCTCGATAACGAAACGAGTGCCCAGAATTTACAAGACCAAGCGGGAGTAAGCCAAAGGAGAATTGCTCTAGAAATCGAGGTTATTCTTGATCGCCTCAACGATCGAGTTCAGTTTCACCCGGCACTTGTCCCTGTCATCGTAGGCTTGCTGGCCATCTTCAGGGCAACCATAAGGAGAAACCCACCCCATGCCGTTCTTCTCGTGCAACTTGTGTACCTGCCCGAGCCATTCGGCAATCCGTTCCAAGTTGGCCAAGATCCGGTTGCCTTCCTTGGGTTTGTCGTGCGGGTTTCCATAAGGCATCCTGCCAACGACCTTGCCCTCCTCATCCTTGCTTTCTTCCCATGCGACCTCGGCGGTTTCACAGGCTTCCCAAAAGCGGACCTTTGAAAAATCCACGCATCCATCCGTGATGGCCTGAGCCATCGCCTCGATTTCGGGCATGGCGACCTCGGCGAAACTCTCCCCCTCTTGCGGTTCGAAACCCTCCTCCGCCTGAATGAGTATCTGAGCCTTCTCATCCAGGGCTTTCGCAAATGCCTTGACCATGGAATAGCTGATCTGCTCCTTGAGGTTTCCCTCGAGCATCAAGTCGACCGCGTCGAAGGAAGGCTCTTCGGGCTCCGCCTCCTTCGGGTCGTCCGTAGTTTCAGTTTCGTTAGTCATAAGCAAACATACATGAAGAAAACACGAGCAAACTCAACGCCAATCAACCGGACGGGCAAAATCTTTTCCTTATGATCCGAACCGCCCTTCGACGGATTGCGTCGGGCTCGAGCGCCCATCCCGGCGACCGTCCGAGCCACCACAGCTCTCTAGACCAAGCC
>JAYOII010000257.1:0-4737 GCA_038118685.1 Opitutia bacterium | reverse complement strand
TCCTTGAGGTTCCGGTAGTTGATCGTCACCTCTCCCTTCTCGACTTCGAAATCGAAGGCAGGCTCGGTGGCCGCTAGGTTCTCGATCTTTTGCTCACGGTTTTCCTCGTCGATGACCTCGGGTGCATCCCCTTGCTCGATCTCCTTTACCTGCGCTGAAACCGAGGCAAAGCGCTTGCGCCAACGCTCGACCGGGTAGTCCGCATACTTGGAGGCGAGTTTCTTGGCCCCGGCGACGTCTCCCTTGTAGAAGGCGACGTAAGAAGCCAGGTAATCATACTGGAGTTTTTCGTCGATGGCCTGCCGGTCGATTTTTTCGAAAAACCGAATGCCTTCTTCCACGCGGTCCTGGAGAAAGTGGTAATAGGTAGCGGCCAGAACGTCGTCCGAATCCGGGGTCGCCTTGTACTTGAGGATCTCGAGCAAGCGATGATATTGCTCGTAAAACCGGTTGTTCACGATTTCCCGTTTCTTGCCCAGTTGATGAGTTCGTGCATTGACCAACGGTTCGTATTCGAGTTGTTCGTACCAACGGCGCTCGATCGGATCGAGGGTGAGCAAGGGGCTGCGGAGGAATTTTCCGCAGTTGTTCGCAAAGGAGGATTTGGTCAGGAATTCCCGCATGCGCGTCTCGTCCTTGTGGTATACGGCATAGGACCAGAGGGTGGAGTCGAAGTGGAAGCGGCCGCTCAGTTGCTCGAGGGTTTTTTCGTAAAAAGCCCGTCCGCTCCCGCCTTCTCCCGGTTCCTTCATGCGAAAGGCGATCTTGCTCAAGTCGAGCCGGTTGAGGTTGTTGTCCGAGAGGAAGCGCAGGACGTCCTTGTCCGATCCATTTTGGGAAATCCATGCCCAGGAACCTTTGTCCTTGCGGGAGAGTTCCCGAACCACGGTAAAGGAAAAGGGCTCGGCTCTCGCCACCGTTCCCTTGGCGTCCGATACTTGGGCCGGGTAGAGTGGGAAATTCCCGGGTTCGGGAAAGTAGAAGGAGTAGTCGAAGGTACGGGTTGAGTATCCCTCCATCGTGACGGGAAAGCTTTTGGAGAAATAACCCTTCTTCAAGGGGATCGCTCCGGTTGGAATTTGCAGGAGCAGGCGGAGTTTGCGCCGGGAAGAAGTCGGGTTGGTCAAGGTCACGTGGCACCCGTGGGCGATTCCCTTGAGGAATTCCCGGTCGATGAAATTGTCCACCCGTTCGCCGTTCTCGTAACGAAACCTTGAGTCTGTGCGATAGAACCGCTGGCTGAGCAATATGTCGGGCCTGCCCTTGGGGGCTTCCCCTTCGAGCAATTCCTCGTGGAAGGCGATGAGCGAGGTCTTGGCCTTCAACCTGAAGGTCCTGTCTTGCGTATCCGCATCATGGTCGCCTGCCTCGAAGGGCAGGTCGAGCACGGCCAAGACGAGGAGCATCTCGGAAAAGTTGCGGGTCGCATAGACGAGGTTGCCGGAAAAGAAGGGCTTGCCGGCCTGGATGGAAGCGTAATCGCGCCAGAAAGCATTGACTTCGATGAGGGAAGCGTTCGCCCGTTTCTTGGAAACGCGGTAGTAATTATTCTCGGCCCATTCCTCGGTTGCATCGAGTTGCCTGAAAAATTGCCTGACTTGAGCTCTTTTCTTTTCCGGGGCCGCAAAGTATCCAGCAGTGGCCACAGTGGCTATCGGCTTGGGCGTAATCTTTTTATCGAGAGCATTCGGTCTCCTGCTGAGCGACTCTGCCTTTGATTTTTCCCGTTCGATTTTGATGGGACTGTTGTTTGCAAAATCCCTACCATTTCTGAATTCGGACAAGCCACTAAGGTTCTGATAGGGAGCGGCGCCGGGTGCGGGAGGTGGCGCTGCACCTGAAAACGGAACGATCGTTCCGGCGTAACCGTAACGTGCGGCCTTATTGCCGATTCCGGAAGCCTCTCGACCTGCTGAAAAAGTGGAGTTCTCGACTATGCCTTTCGCATCGACTGATTGAAGGCCGTCCAAAATAGCCAGTTCACTGGTTTCTTCGCTCTTCAGAGCGGAGGTTTTCAAGGCGACGTCGAAGAGCCGGTCGAATTTTTCCGGATCGGGCGCAATCAGTTCCCATTTGTCCCGGACGTAGCGGGCCATGGAGCTTGCTTGAGCCGGTCCCTTCCGGGCAAGCAGAATCTTCTCGAAGGCATTGAGACGGCCGAAGCGGAAGGGGTCGAGGTATTTGTCCAGTTTTCGCCCGAGGAACCAGTCGTCGAGAAAGGTCGGTTCCTTTTTGTTGGCCAAGTAGGGCTTGACCACGCGATTGAAAAATTCCGGATCCTTTTGCAAAAGGAAAAAATTGAGCTCGTGACAAGCGTACTTGGAATATTTTTCACGCTTTTGCTCTTCCTTCATCCCCGGCCAATCGAGAACGAATGCGAATTCCCGAAGGGTGGCGTCTTCCCGAATGGTAAGCAGGAGATCGTGGGCGTCGCGCAGGTCGTCCACGAGGTGAAGGCGAGAGGTGGTGGCATCGGTCAACTCGAATGCTTTGCCCGCGTCGACCACGGTCATGCGTTTTTGTTCGGAAAATGACTTTTCCGGATCCAGAGTGGCAATCATTCTGCGTTCGCGACGGACGATGGGAGAATCGGGAAGGGGAAGAGTGGCGGAGGTTACCTGGACGGGGTCGGCCACCACTACCCGGACTTGGCGAAGGCCCGAATTTTTGGGTAGGTCGATCTCGACGGTCCCGTCCTTCCCGATCTCGAGGTTGGTAGCTAGAAAAGTATTGTTTTTGAGGAAGTCCAAGCTCGCGAAATCACCCGATGCCGGAATTCCTCCCGTTTTAAACCATTTGTCATTCGCTGCGATAGAGTTACGGAGCATTTGATCGTCTTCCGAATCGACCAATTTGGCGTATTCGCCCCCTCTACGAGCATCCTGCAGGCTGGTGCTTGTCTTGCGGACGGCCCAGGGATTGAGGATCAACCCGGGGCGCCCGAGCATGTTCCCGGGAAATTTTTCGGCTTGGGCCCGTTCCAAAACGTAGCGGTATTCCTCCCCGATGTCCCGCTCGGCAACGTAAAGGGCCTTGGGGGAGTTCAAGCGGACGGCAGTGGGTTGGGGCAGGGGGGCGTTGGCCAGTCCACTATGCGCGTCGAAGCGCGGAGCATACCGGGTGGCCAGCAGGTGAACACGGGCGAAGGCATGGCCATTGGCAACCTGCACGCGCACTTTGCCGTTTTGGACCGACAGATCCGTGATTTGCAAGGGACTGGGCCGGTTGTCCTCGAGTATGCGGTTGGCGGAGGCGACGAAACCGAAGCGTCGTTGGCCAGCGGTCACGCGGATACCTATGCTTTCGCCGGTCTCCTTGAGGAAAAGCTCGTAGTCGCCCGGAGCCAGTCCTTTCAGGGTCAGGAATCCGTCCTGATGGGTGGCTCGGTCAGCAAGGTCGGAAACGTAAAGCCCCGCTTTTCTTTCGAGCAACGAGAACTTTTCCCTCTCCTTTCCTTGAGTCCAGGATCCGGACACGGCCAACTTGATCTCCACCCCGGTTGAGGCGTGCAGAGTTTTTGGTTGGTCGACCCGACCCTCGCGTTGGCCGAAGATGGGCCAGCGGTAGGTTTTCTCGTCGGCATTGCGCGCGGAGATCCATTGGACTTCGGGCAAGTTGCCCAGGGATATTCTGCCCGACTGGTCGGTCTTGAGCCTGTGAGGGATGACCCGCTTGAAGCAGAGGTGCTTGACCTCCACGACGACCGGATGGTCAACCAAGGGTTCCCCGTTCTTGCCAAGGGCATCCAGAAAATAGCCGTCGGCGGACCATCCGAGGTGAAGAGCGTTTACGGATGGGCCTTGCTCGATTGCATTGATCCCGAAAGTTTCGGAATCCACGAGGCTTTGTTTTCTTCCCAGGCTGAGGTTTTCGACCTTCGCTTCCAGGGTGACGCTCATTTGCAAGAGCTTGTCGGGCACGCTTATTTCATGAACGAACTCCTCTCCCTCCTTGAGTTTCTCGATCGAGATCTCGGACCGGTTCGGGGTTCCCTCGTAATCCTCGGCAAGGACGACCAGTTTGATATCCTGCAGGAGATCGAGAGAAGTCGGGCGTCCGTTGATCCGCAGACCTGGACGCACCAGGATCTGAGCCTTTTTCCTGCTCAGAAGGCTTTCGCGATCGACGTAAATGCCCGCATCCAGCGCGTAGCTCTCGCCCAAGTGCTTGAAGCGAGCAAGGGAGGAAAAGTCACCGTCTCTCAAGACTGCGGTCCTTTGCCCGGGTCGGGTGCTGAAGGGGACCGTGATCACGCCCTTTTCATCAGGTTCGTATTCCTTGCCGTCGATCCAGGCGGTGGCCTGGGGGCGGGGCTTGTTGGCCTCGTCGATGACATGGAATTCGTGGCCGGCCGGCCCGTTTTTCTCGAGCAGGCGAAGGGTGCCCTTGCGTACGAGGATCCGGCTGCTGATCCCGTTTCCGATGAACTCGATGACGTACACTCCGCGCTTCTTGAGCTCGGGGAAAGCGAAGGTTCGGGAAACCCGGCGCATGGGTGATTCTTCAAAGGTCAAGGTTCGCTCGCGGGTTGCGGACAAGCCGTCCAGTTCGATTGCGGTATCGATCTCCCTGCCTTGGCCCAGGTAGTAGTTGAATGCGTTGATCTCGAACTCCTTGACCAACAGGGTCTCGATGTTCTTGGTCCAGAGCTTGATCTTGACCTCTTCGCCCGGTGAGAAGCGTTCCTTGTTGGAGTGGGCGAATTCGAGGTCGATCCGCTCCCGGATGGTTCTAACC
>JAYOII010000256.1:0-4746 GCA_038118685.1 Opitutia bacterium | reverse complement strand
GGGTGAGCCATACCACCGTCCCGATTGCCAAAAACTTCAGGAAGTCGACCAAGAAGGTTTTCAAGGCCTTTAATCCGAAAACCCGCTTGGCCCCGGATATCGGATTAAGCTTGCTCAGTTTCGGCTCCATGGCCTTGGGCGTAAACCGAAAACCCGTCTGCAATCCCTCCGCTACGAAAGAGGCCACGAAACAAAAGGCCAACATGGGCAAAACGATCAAGCCCATGGAGAAGTAGGACTGGGTCATCGTATGAGCAACGCCCTCCTGGGTAGCCGTGATGGAATCAAGGTTCTCGAAAATCGATTTCGTAAAGGCCATAAGCTCAAGAGCCTTCCCCGGAGCATAAAAAAGAATCACCGTGAGTCCGGCCAACAGAGTCATCGTCATCCCAATCTCAGGGGCCTTGGCGAAATTCCCCTTGGATCTGGCCTCCGAGAGCTTCTTGTCGGTAGGTGGCTCCGTTTTCGAACTTTTGTCTACGTCGGACATCGGGCAAGGCTCAGCCGGGCTGAATGATATCGAGCATAATCTCTACGGACCGCCGACTGTTTTCCAAAATATAGGAAGAGATCAACAAAATGGATGACACCAGTAACAAAAGTCCGGCAAAAATTCTAATGGCAAAACTGGTCATGAACACATTCATCTTCGGGACCGCTTTGCCAAGCACGGCAAAGGAAACGTTGACGAGGAAATTCAAGGCGATGAAGGGAGCGGCCATCAACGTCCCGATGACGAAGACATGCGACACTTCTTCCACGAACTCAACCGTGGGACTAGCCTTAAGAAAGAAGGCTCCGATCGGCAAAAGCTCGAAGCTCATGATGAAAGCTTTCAGCACGTCATAGTGAACCCCTGAGACAAAAAACAAAAGGAGACTGAAATAATACAAAAGAGTGGTAATGGTCGCATCCGTAGAACCCAACAGGGGATTGACCGAGTTGCTGGCCATCAGACCGATCTCATAAGATATCAGGTGCCCGGCCAATTCGACCGCGAAAAAAACCATCCTTACCGTCATGGCGAGAAGCAAACCGATGCACATTTCATTAAGGGCGAGCAGAATTGCCCCGGCAAAATGGTTGGCAAGCTCCAAATCAGCCGGAACAAGCGGGTTGATCAGAAGGGCAAACATCAAAGCAAAAGCCGTCCTGATCTTCTTGGGAATCATCTTGCCCGCAAAAAGCGGTATCCCGAGAAAAAAAGCGCCCGTCCTTAAAAAAACGAGCACCCATACTACGATCTCCTGAGCAAGGATGGTCACTGAGCCATGGTGGGGATCATGCTGATCATGGACGTGCAAAACTCCGTCAGCGTCTTGAGAATAAAATTGGCGGACAAGACGATCGCCAAGGAAACGCAAATCAATTTGGGCACAAAGGTTAGAGTTTGCTCCTGCAGACTGGTTATCGACTGTATGAAACTCACGATCAAACCAACCGCCGTTGCCGTTCCCAGAATGGGGATGGAAAGAATCAAACCGGTCTGAAGCAGATTCCTCAGGATATCGACGGCAAGTTCCATTGTCATGTCGAATTCCCCCTAAGCTATGTTAAAACTGCTTACCAATGACTGAACGACCAAATACCAACCGTCGACCAAAACGAACAACAGAAGCTTGAACGGCATGGAAATGACAACCGGAGGCATCATCATCATCCCCATGGACATGAGAGAGGAGGCGACGATAAAATCAACGATAATGAAAGGGATGAAAATGAGAAATCCCATCTGAAAAGCTGTTCTCAATTCGCTCAGGACAAAGGATGGCACAACGATACTCAAGGGAAGTTCGTCTCGGGTCATCGCTCCCTGACGGGAAATCTCAAGAAAGAACTGAGCGTCTTCCTGGCGGGTTTGATTCATCATAAAGTCCTTCATGTGGGCGGTCGCAACCATAAGGGCGTCTGCGGACTTCATGGTATTGGCCATGTAGGGTGTAACGGCATCGTCGTAAATTTTGTTCCACACCGGTCCCATGACAAAAAAAGTAAGAAACAAAGCCAGACCGATTATGATCTGACTGGAAGGAGCGGAATTAACACCGACTGCATTCCTTACGAAACCCAAAACAATTACTATGCGGGTAAAGCAGGTCATCATCATTATGACCGAAGGTCCCAAGGTGAGAATCGTCATCGCCACCACCAATTGGATGGCTACGCCGAAATCGCCCTCGTCATTGGAACCGGAAACGTCTATGCGGAGGCCGGGTGACCCCGTACCCGTAGTTTGCGCATCGACCACGGAGTGAGGCAGAGAAAGGCAAACCAAGCCCAAGAACAATAGCAGCAAAGACCTGCGGGTCGTTATTTTCCTAAACAACTTGTTCATCTTCGCCTTTGGATTCGACTTGATCCAACTCGTGCTGGAAATCGTTAGCTCCGGAAGAAAGCCTCGAAAGGTAACTGATCGAGGTCGTACTTACCCCAATCAAGTGTTTTTCCGAGCCATATTGAGCAACGACTAAAAATTGCTTGTTTCCCAGCGAACAGGTATCGGCTACAACGATCTTTCCTTCACCGGAAAAACTCGAGCGCACTCTCCTCTTCCGGGTATAATTGGACAAAAAATAGGCACTGGCTCCCATCAGTCCAAGAACGGCAACCAAGCGAACCCAAAGCAACGGATCACCGAAAAAGTCTGCATTGGCCAAAGACTGGACAACTGCAAAGAAAGAAGATGAACTTGGGAACTGCATCGAATCCTCATGCCGTCAAACCGCGTCGAGCAGTCGAGAGCATCGATCGAATCACGAGGGCGAGTCGACGATTTCGGTAATCTTGAGCCCGAACTTATCGTCCACCACAACAACTTCTCCGTGGGCTATCAGTTTCCCGTTCACAAGCAAGCTGACAGGATCCTTGGCGTTCTGCTTGAGTTGAATCTGAGCTCCGGGGCTCAATTCGACAACTTCTTTCATGGGAAGTTCCGCTGTTCCAAGTTGGACGGTGACACTGACCTTCACGTCCATAACGATATCCATTTTCTTACTATCCATGATTTTTTCCGATTAATTTTACGGCATCCGCGATACTCTCGTTTACTTGAAAGGCAACTTGATCGCCTTCGAGCCCGATTTCACCAATGAAACAAGTACGGTCTTCAATGCGCAACTTGGTATCCCCAATGAGCGAGGGCGACATCTCGATGACATCGTCCACCTCGAGGTTCGAAAGATCCCTCAAGGTAAGCTCAAACGCATCCCACTCGGCAGACACCCCGACTGGAATATCATCATAGACGTCATGCCACCTGAGGGGAACCGACTTCTTGTCGTCCTTGGCGGATGCCATGGAGAGCAATCGGCTTACGACAGGTTCCAAAGTGTAGTAGGGAACAGCAATTCTCATGGGCCCGGAAACGTCGCCGAAAGAAGCTTCCATATTCAGAATGAGCATCATCGCATCAGCCGGTGACGTCTGAAGAAACTTCCCACTGCTTTCCGTCCCAATGATGCTGGGACTCAGGCGCATCGTGCTATCCCATTGTTTGCACCATTCCTCAAGAATGATTTGGTTGAAATCTTCCACCAAAGCCTTTTCGATGTCGGTCAAGCCTCGCTCTTCCGGATTCGTCGAGCCCCTACCCCCGAGAATGCGGTCTACAACGGTAGCCGAAAGATGAGAATTCACGTCCAGGAGGCAAACACCGTTGAGCTCCTGCAACTTGAACATGGTGATACAGGACGGAGTCTTGACCGAATTGGTGAAATTCGCATACAAGTCGGCATTCAGATCCTCAAGCTCCAGGTTGAACTCGGTTCTCAGGAACATCGACAAATGACCCGCCAGGTAATAGACGAATTGCTCGGACTTGGTCTTGAGCTTGCTCAAGTCGGCATCCGAAAGAACGATGGGGTTGGTAAAATCGTATTTCTTAATCTTGACCAGCGAGGGATCGGTCAGCTTGGTCCCGTCGTGAAGGAAAACCAAACCATCGCCATCGGAACCTTCGATTTCACTTAAATCGAAACTTTCGTCGGAAAAACTGGGATCTTCTTCCATGTAAGTAACAAAAGAAAGGGGTGATTACTGGACGACGAATTGGGTAAAGTAAATATGCCTTATGATATCACTCTCCCCGCTTCGATATTCCTTCAGAATGATGGAAAAACCTTTTTTCAAATCGACCCTGACGCGTTCTTGAAAACCATCCAACTGGGCGTCTTCATAAGTATAGCCACCCATAATCTGAAGAGCCTTGTCGCGGATCCTGTGTTCGTTCAGTTCAAGTACTTTCTCGAAATCTCCCGCCAAACCTTCGAGCTTGAGCTCGACATTGATGTAACGTGACTTGATGGGTCCACCCAAATTTGTTATAAGTCCGGTCAACTCGAAATACTGAAGATCCCCCGACGACTCCATGTTCAGTGGTTGCGAATCTCCGGAAACGGAAGAGGCTTGGGCCGGCTTCTCATTGAGCTTGAAGAAAACAATCATAACCCCGGCCGAAAGGAGAGGAGCCAAAATGATTGCGATTAAAGCCGGCATCAGTCCGCCCCCATCGGACTTTTTGTCGGGGGCGTCGTTGGTTGCAGGAAGTTCGTCTAGTTGAGCGGCACACATGGCAAGTAAGAAGTAGGATGGTTGATAAACTAGCGTTTCAGATTAACGGCTTCGGAAAGAATCGCGTCAGAGGTCGTGACCACTCGGGAACCGGCTTGAAAAGACCGCTGATGAGAAATCATAGTAGCAAATTCGTTAGTCAAGTCGACATTCGACAATTCCAAGGCGTATTGCTTC
>JAYOII010000255.1:0-4756 GCA_038118685.1 Opitutia bacterium | reverse complement strand
ATGAAGGAATTCATCTACCTGAAATAGTCCATGAAACACATTCTCAACCGACGCGACATGCTCACCCGGTGCTCATCGGGGTTTGGTCTATTGGCCCTGCAAGGGATGCTCGGGTCGAAGTCTGCCTTGGCAGCCGCCCAAACGCACTTTAAGCCAAAGGCAAAGAGCGTCATTTTCTGCTACATGTCGGGCGGAGCTTCTCATATCGACACCTTTGATCCCAAACCCGCACTCAAGAAATATGCGGGCAAGCCAATGCCCGTTAAGATAGAGCGGACGCAGTTTAACAAGAATGGCAATGTCTTTCCGAGTCCTTTCGAGTTTAAAAAATACGGCCAGAGCGGCATGCCAGTAAGTTCCATTTTCCCAAAGACAGCTGAAATGGCTGACGATTTGGCAGTGGTTCGCTCCATGACGAGCAAGGTAAACGAACACGCCCAAGGCAATTACGCCTTCCACTCGGGTTTCCCTTTCATGGGGCACCCAAGTGCGGGAGCATGGGTAAGTTACGGACTAGGTTCGGCAAACGAAAACCTACCTAGTTTCGTTGTCCTCAATAGTGCGGGATCCGTGGCGCCCCACGGAGGGGTCGGCCTATATGGAAGCGGCTATTTACCGGCATCTCACCAAGGATCGATCCTTCAGGTGGACAAACCGGAACCCGTCCGCAACGTAAAGCCCAGGGAATCACTCCTTGCCCAACGGAGCAGGCTCGGTCTGATCAAAGCATTTGATCGGGATTTCCTTGCCCGGTCAGGAGACAACCCCGAAGTCGAAGCTGCCATCAGAAATCAGGAAACCGCTTTTCGCATGCAGGCGGCCGTTCCCGAATTGTGTGACCTTGCCGGGGAAACCGAAGCCACGAAAAAACTCTATGGACTCGATTCCGCCGATAAGCAAACGGCTGGTTATGCCAGGCAGTGCCTGCTTGCCCGAAGGTTAGTCGAGCGAGGAGTTCGTTTCGTCGAACTAAGCTGCATCAACGAAGGAATTGGAGCGGGCAACGCACCGAATCCATGGGATCAACACGGAGCGTTGGAAAAGGGACACGCCGCCATGGCCCATCAAGTGGATCAACCTATTGCCGGCCTTCTTAAAGACCTAAAGTCAAGGGGCTTGCTCGACGAAACTTTGGTCATTTGGGCAGGTGAGTTTGGGCGCACTCCATTCTCTCAAGGAAGTAACGGGAGGGACCATAATCCCTATGGCTATTCGATTTGGATGGCCGGTGGAGGAACAAAGGGTGGAACCATATATGGCCAAACGGACGAATTTGGCTATCATGTCGCTGAAAACAAGTGCGACGTCTACGATTTATGGGCAACGGTGCTTCATTTGTTGGGTCTTAACCATGAAAACCTCACCTATCGGCACGGCGGTCGGGATCTTCGGCTTACCGACGTTCATGGCCGAGTCTTGACGCCCATACTTGCCTAGGGGCGCGAGCGTTACCTCCAGGCCAATTAGCCTACAATTTGCCGAGGTTACGGCAGAATTCGACGAACGAGCGGGCTTGGTCCTTCAACCGGGTTACCAAATCGGCATCGAGCAGACCCTTTTCATCGTCAAGAAAATCATGCACGGCGGGAATGAATACCCGCTTGGGAAAATTGTAGGCGTTGCGATAGCCAAAAACCTGCTGCAGGTGTTCGACGGGGCGCAGAGCTCCGAATTGCCCGGACGCAATTCCTACGTAACATACGGGTTTACCCTCAAAGCTCTCGGGGAAAGGAAGAAGATCGATAAAAAGTTTCAAGGCCCCGCTCATGCTGCCATTGTACTCGGGGGTTACGATCACCAGGCCCGACGAGTTCAGTATGTCTTGAGTAAACTCCAATACCTTTTCGGGTTTGTCACGGTATGCATCGGGAGAAAAGGTCTCCGGAGGAAGTTGTTCCAATTCAAGAACCTTGTTCTCAACCTCCATCTCATCATAGATTGCCGATAGACAGCGAGCCATGACGGTGGACTTGCTGGATTTGCGATTCGTTCCTGAAATAAGGGTGATCATGTTGTCTTGTGATAGACGAAGGACAGTAACTGAGAATAATCCCTCGCAACCGCCATATCCGGATATTCCGCGACAAGGGATGAAGGCGGATTGAACAAGATGCAGCGATCGGCAGTCTTGAGCATACCCAAATCATTGTAACTGTCCCCTGAAGCAACGACTTCAAAATTGAGTTTTTGCAGGTACTGCACGGTCCTGCGTTTATGATCATCGATCCGAAGCTTGACGGCTTCGATCCGATTGCCGGCACCGACCTGCAACTCATGGCAAAACAAGGTGGGAAAATTCAATTTTCTCATCAAGGGAACGGCGAATTCCCGAAACGTATCGGAGAGCAATATCACTTCGTATTTGCTTCGGAGTTCCGAAAGAAACTCAACCGCCCCGGGCAAAGGATCAAGAGAGTCGATTACCTCCTGAATTTGAGCAAGAGTGAAATCGTTCTTGCGGAGAAGATCGAGGCGATAGTCCATCAGGACACCATAATCGGGTTCGTCTCGCGTCGTTCTCTTCAACTCCTCCACACCGGTTTTTTCGGCAAAGGCTATCCATATTTCGGGAACCAAGACTCCCTCGAGATCCAAGCAGACTATTTGCATGAAGTATTGAATTAGGGTAACGAGGTTTCACCCATAAGGAAACGATCGCATTCACGGGCAGCGGCTCGACCCTCGTTGATCGCCCACACGATCAGGGACTGACCGCGCCGCATATCGCCTGCAGCAAAGACTCCTTCAATATTCGTTGAGAACTTTCCGTATTCCGCTTCGACGTTGGAACGCGTATCGCGCCCCAACCCGAGTTCCTCGGCAATGACGTCTTCAGGCCCAAGGAAACCCATGGCCAAAAAAGCCAACTGGGCAGGAATTTCTCTCTCGGAACCACTGATTTCAACGGGAGAAAAACGACCGTTCTCCTCCTTCCACTCAATATCATGAACAAGGAGTGCCCTCAGGTTTCCGTCCTCATCGCCAAGAAACTTCTTGGTAGCAGTAAGGTACTGGCGGGGGTCACTCCCGAAAACCTCCTTTGCCTCTTCCTGCCCATAATCCATGTTGTATACCTTGGGCCATTCCGGCCATGGATTGTCGGCAGCTCGTTCATCCGGCGGACGAGGCATGATCTCAAGTTGGGTAATGCTTCGGCAACCGTGTCTCATGGAGGTTCCCACACAATCGGTTCCGGTATCTCCTCCCCCGATCACCACGACGTCCTTTTGCTTGGCGGCAGTCTCAAAAGCAGTGACGTCCTTGAGTTCAAGAAGACCTTGGGTGTTGCGGGTAAGAAATTCCATCGCATAATGCACACCCTTGAGTTCCCTTCCTTCTATGGGCAAATCTCTGGGTTTGGTCGCTCCACAGCAAAGTACCACGGCGTCAAATTCTTCAACCAATTGCTTGGCGGGCAAGTCTTTCCCTATTTCCGTGGAAACAACGAACTCGATCCCTTCCTCGGCGAGCAAGTCAACCCGACGCTGCACGACTTCCTTTTCGAGCTTCATATTGGGAATGCCATAGACAAGGAGTCCGCCGATACGATCGGCTCTCTCGAAAACGGTCACCGAATGACCTGCCTTGTTGAGCTGATCAGCAGCGGCAAGTCCAGCGGGGCCGGAACCAACCACCGCTACTTTCTTACCTGACCTTTGACTCGGCGGAGTAGCCGTAACCCAACCCTCGGCAAAGCCTTTGTCGATAATCGAGCATTCGATGCTCTTGATCGTGACAGGAGGCTCAATCACCCCAAGGACGCAAGAACCTTCGCATGGAGCAGGACAAACGCGTCCCGTGAACTCAGGGAAGTTGTTCGTCTTGTGCAAGCGGTCCAAAGCTTCGCGCCATTTGCCATGATAGACCAAATCATTCCATTCGGGAATCAGGTTGTTGACCGGACAACCGCTTGCCATGTTGCTCAAAGTCATTCCGGTGTGGCAATAAGGAGTGCCGCAATCCATACAACGGGAACCTTGCTCACGAAGCTTGGACTCATCAAATTCCTCATGAATTTCTTTCCAATCCTTGATCCTCTCGAGTGGGGCACGATCGGGGATCGGACGTCTCTCGTATTCCAAAAATCCAGTGGGTTTTCCCATTTTTCAGCCTCTCTAAATAAAATTTATGTTAGTGTCCCGCGGCGACGTTTTCTTCGAAGGCCGCTTGAATTGCCTCATCGCCTTGGAGTCCTCTTTCTTCGGCCTTTTTCATGGCGACGAGCACGCGTTCATAATCCTCCGGCATGACTTTTAGGAACTTGTTCAAGTAAACTTCCCAGTCATCCAAGATTTCACTTCCCCGCTTTGAAGCGGTGTAATCAACATGCGTTTCGATAAGTCCGCGAACCTCTTGAATTTCGGCGTCGTCGCACTCGACAAGCGGATAAACCTTGACCATCTCCGGGTTGAGTCTCTTGCCCACGAATTCTCCGTCTTCATCCAATACGTAGGCAATCCCGCCTGACATCCCCGCCCCGAAATTCCTGCCCGTCTTACCCAAGCAAAGGACAAGTCCACCCGTCATGTATTCGCATCCATGATCGCCAACACCTTCAACGACCGCCTTGACTCCTGAATTGCGGACGCAGAAACGCTCCGCGGCAACTCCAGCCAGATAAGCCTCGCCGGAGGTAGCTCCGTAAAAGCACACGTTTCCCGTGATAATGTTCTTATGAGCAACGAAGGGTGAATCGTCGGGCGGACGAACAATTACCTTGGCTCCCGAAAGCCCCTTGCCACAATAATCGTTGGTA
>JAYOII010000254.1:0-4758 GCA_038118685.1 Opitutia bacterium | reverse complement strand
GAAACAAGCAAGCCGTTTCTACAGTAAGGGATGCCTAAACCACCGAACGTTCTTTGGATCTGCACCGATCAGCAACGCTACGACACGATCGGGGCGCTCGGTAACGCTTATGCTCAAACCCCCGTGCTCGACCGTTTGGTCGGGGAGGGCGCTTGTTTCGAAAATGCGTTTTGCCAAAGCCCCGTGTGCTCCCCCAGTCGGGCGTCTTTCCTGACCGGAAGGTATCCTCGTACAACGGGTTGCCGGCAAAACGGACAAACCATTCCGAAGGATGAGATCCTGGTCTCAAAGCTTTTTCATGACGCCGGGTATCGGTGCGGGTTGGCAGGGAAGCTCCACTTGGCCTCCTGTTCGGACGGCAAGGTCGAGGAGCGTACCGACGATGGCTACGACGATTTTTTCTGGTCCCATCATCCCCAACCGGATTGGAAGGAGAATGCCTATACCCAGTGGTTGGGGCAAAAAGGAAAAACTTGGAACGAATTGTCGGGAGATGACTTGAGCCCGTTCGTCAAGCGCGGTCCGCCCGCCGAGTACCACCAGACGACTTGGTGCGCCGAAAAAACGATCGAATTCATACGGAAAAACGAGGGCAAGCCCTGGTTCTTCAGTTTCAATTGTTTCGATCCTCATCATCCGTTCGATCCCCCCGCCGATTACCTCGAGCGGTTCCCGGCGGAAGACATGCCTTTGCCTTCGGTTCATCCGAACGAGGCCCATCAACAGACGACCTTTCAAAAGTTGGACCGCGAATGGGCTCATAATCAACCCGGGGAATTTGAGACCGGCGCGATGAGCGATGACGACCGCAGGCAGGTTTACGCCGCGTACATGGCCATGGTCACCCTGATCGACGAGCAGGTCGGTCGGATTCTCGAGGCTCTTGACGAAACCGGGCAGTCCGAGGATACCTTGGTGATCTTCATGTCCGACCATGGGGAAATGCTCGGGGATCACGGGATCTACTTCAAGGGTCCTCATTTTTACGACTGTCAGATGCGCGTGCCTTTGGTCATTCGCTGGCCGGCGGGCGGAATCCAATCGGGGCGTCGGATCGGCGGCATGATCGAGTTGGTCGACCTTGCTCCGACCTTGCTGGACGCAGCCGGATTGGAAGTTCCCGGGCGCATGCAAGGCAAGAGCTTGCTTCCCATGCTCAAGGGTGAGGACGAATCCGGGTATGTTCACGAGCAGGTTTTTGCGGAATACTACAACGCATGGACGCATGGTGACGCCTATGGGACGATGTTGCGTACGGATCGGGAAAAGATCGTGGTTTATCACGGAACCGATCAGGGTGAATTCTACGACCTGGAAAATGACCCGGAGGAGTTTTTCAACCTTTGGGACCATCCGGATGCTCAGGGCAGGAAATACGAGATGCTGATGCGATGCTTTGACGCGTCCGTTTTTTCCATGGATCCGCATCCTCCGAGAATGGGTCCTTTTTAGGAACCCAAGAAAAAAAATTGAATAGGCTTGATTGGATGATTTTCCCTGTCAGTCTACCGTTCGCACTTTCAAGATGAATATTCACGAATACCAAGCCAAACAACTCTTTGCCGAGGCAGGCGTAGCCGTTCCCAACGGAACGGTCGCTCAATCGGCCGAGGATTTCGACCAAGCGCTCGCCACCTTGCCTTCCGACAAGTCTATCGTGGTCAAAGCCCAGATTCATGCCGGTGGGCGGGGCAAGGGAACCTTCAAGGATGGTTTTCAGGGAGGCGTGCACGTCGTTTCCTCCGCCGAGGATGCCAAGGCGAAGGCCGAGGCCATGCTCGGGAACGTTCTCGTGACCAAGCAGACGGGTGAGGCCGGCAAGGAAGTGAGCACGATCTATTTCAACGAGGCCACCGACATCGAGAAGGAATACTACCTGGCGATTTTGATGGACCGGGCGACCTCTCAACCGGTCATCATTGCCTCGACCGAGGGCGGGATGGATATCGAGGAGGTTGCCGAAAAGACGCCTGAAAAAATCCTCAAGGTCTTGATCGATCCGACCTTGGGCATCCGTCCTTTCCAAGCCCGGCAGGTTGCCTTTGGTTTGGAGCTCAAGGGGGATTCCTTCAAGCAATGCGTCAAGCTGGTTACCAAGCTGTATGCTTTTTTCTGGGCGAAGGATTGTTCCCAAGTCGAGGTGAACCCGCTTGTCACGACCCCGGACGGTGACGTTTTGGCCTTGGATGCCAAGGTGAATTTCGATTCCAACGCCCTGTACCGTCATCCGGACGTGGTCGAGCTCAGGGACTTGACCGAGGAAGACCCGAAGGAAGTGGAGGCTTCCAAGTTCGACCTCAACTACATCGCTCTGGACGGGAGCGTGGCTTGCATGGTCAACGGGGCCGGACTGGCCATGGCTACCATGGACATCATCAAGCACTACGGTGGTTCTCCCGCCAATTTCCTCGACGTCGGAGGGGGCGCGACCGAGGAGCAGGTGGAAAACGCATTCCGCATTCTTGTGGCGGACGATGCGGTCAAAGCCATTTTGGTGAACATCTTCGGTGGGATCATGAAGTGCGACGTGATTGCCACGGGGATCGTAAACGCGGCCCGCAACCTCGAGCTCAACGTTCCCCTCGTCGTTCGTTTGGAGGGTACCAACGTGGAAGAGGGCAAAAAGATTCTGGCCGACAGTGGTTTGGCTTTGGAACCTGCCGATTCGCTTGCCGAGGCGGCGGAAAAAGTCGTCAAGCTCGCCGCGGAATCGGCCTAACCCAACAAAAGGAAAATTTTAGATGAGCGTATTAGTAAACAAAGACACCCGCCTGGTCGTCCAAGGGATTACCGGGAGCGCGGGAAGCTTTCACACGTCTCAATGCATCGAGTATGGGACCAACGTCGTGGCCGGGGTCACACCGGGCAAGGGCGGGCAACAATTTCAGAATTCCGTCCCTGTGTTCGATACCGTGCAGGAAGCGGTGGACAAGGAAGGGGCCAATGTCGCGGCAATCTACGTTCCGCCTCCCTTTGCCGCGGATTCTATTCTCGAGGCGATCGATGCCGAGATTCCTCTTGTCATTGCCATCACCGAGGGCATCCCGGTGCGCGACATGGCGGAGGTCAAGGACCGGCTGTCCCATTCGTCCACCCGTTTGATCGGACCGAATTGTCCGGGCATCATCACTCCCGGGGAATGCAAGATCGGGATCATGCCCGGTTACATTCACAAGCCCGGAAAAGTAGGGATCGTTTCCCGCTCGGGTACCTTGACCTACGAAGCGGTCTGGCAGATCACTTGCGCCGGGCACGGGCAATCGACTTGCATCGGAATCGGGGGCGACCCAATCAACGGAACCAACCATTTGGACTGCATCAAGCTCTTCAACGAGGATCCCGAGACCGAAGCCATCATCATGATCGGCGAAATCGGAGGCACAGCCGAAGAAGAAGCCGCCGCCTACGTCAAGGAGCACGTCGACAAACCGGTGGCCGCATTCATTGCGGGCATGACCGCCCCTCCGGGCAGACGAATGGGCCATGCCGGTGCCATCGTGTCGGGGGGCAAGGGCACGGCCGCGGCCAAGGTGGAGGCCATGGAGGATGCCGGCATTGCGGTGGCGGAGACGCCTTCGCACATTGCCGAAGCCCTTTTCCGTGTCTGGAATCCCTAAATCTTAAAATGGATCAAGTACTTCTCTCCGAGTTCGGCCTCGGGGAGTAACTCGTCGAGGTTCCAAATTTTCGCGGGGGTGGGCCCGGTTCCTCCCAATTCCTCGGTGTAATCTCCGCCCTTGAGGTAGAGAATGCCGTTGGCCGGGGAGTGCTTGGCTCCTTTGGCGATCTTTTGATGAACCCATTTGAAAAAAGTGGGAAGAGCCGTGACGGCCCGTCCGATGACGAAGTCGTAGCTTCGTTTTTTGGGCATTTCCTCCACTCTTCCTCGTCGAACCTCGACGTTTTCCAAGTTCAGTTTGCTCACCATGTCTTCGAGCACCATGACTTTTTTCCCGATTGAGTCGAGGAGGGTAAAGCGGGCTTGCGGGTAGCAGATGGCCAAGGGGATACCGGGCAACCCGCCGCCTGTGCCGACGTCGAGCAGACGGGCCTTGGGCATGAGCCGGAGGAACTTGGTGATGGTCAGGCAATGGGCCAGATGCTTGAGCTCCAAACGATCGGTGTCCTTGCGCGAGACGAGGTTGATCTTGGTATTCCAGTCACGCAGAAGTTCGCAATATGCCTTGAGCCCGACCCAGTTTTCATCAGTCAGGTCGGGAAACCAACGGGCGAGGGTTTCCCAAGGGTCTTCCCTAGAATCAGGCATTCCGGCGACCCACTAGTCGATGGTTACCGAAGGGAGCTTCTTGACCAAGTCGTCCATCTGCTTGGCTTGGGAAAGAAAGTCTTCGAGCTTGCCGAGGGGGAGGGCGCAGGGGCCGTCGCATTTGGCTTGGGCGGGATCGGGGTGGGATTCGAGAAAGAGCCCGCCGATGCCCTGACTCATGCCTGCGAGCATGAGTTCGAATACCGCTTGCCGGCGCCCATCGGCGGAATCGCTCCGTCCGCCCGGAATCTGAAGGGAGTGGGTGACGTCGAAGACAACCGGGCAACCGGTCCGTTTCATGATCCCGAAATTGAGGGGGTCGACGACCAGGTTGTTGTATCCGAAAGAGGAGCCTCGCTCGCAAAGAAGGACTTGGTCGTTACCGGCTTCCTCGAACTTCTTGATCAGGTGTCCCATCTCATGGGCGGCTAGAAATTGAGCTTTCTTGACGTTGACGGGACGTCCGGTCTCGGCAAGCGCAACCACCCGAT
>JAYOII010000253.1:0-4778 GCA_038118685.1 Opitutia bacterium | reverse complement strand
CTTGGAAATCGAAACCAGCAAGTCGGTCGAGGAAACAAGCAGAAGCCCTCCGATGGCCAAAGCCACCAACACCTCCATCATGGAAAAACCCTTTTTCATCAATACCTTCTGCGTTCTTCGCGCATTTGCTCGATTTTCTTTCTTTTGTCATCGACCAAACGGCCCCGTTCCGTCGCAAAATCGGAATTCCTCGACCAAGTCGGTCGGTACAGGTACATGACGTAGGTTTTTTCGCCACCCTCGACCTCGAATTCATCGTTGCCGTCATAAGCAAGGGTTAACGACACCCGAAAAACATCCAACACCTCCGTCATTTCGATTTCCGTTTCCCAACGTACCTCCCCCATGGTAAGGGCTTGTATGTCCCCTCCTTCCTCCATTTTCTCGTAATCAGTCTGCTTGAAAATCTGGGCCCTGATCCAGACTAAATCTCCCTCCAGATCCCTGAAATTCTTCCGGTTGACGATTTCCTTCGACACCAAGCCCACGCCTTCCACCAGAAAAACGGCCGACATTCCGAACAAGGCCAAGGCGATCAGCACCTCGAGAAGCATAAAGCCACGCGGAGAACGCTTCGGCGAGATTCTCTTCTTGCAAACCCTTTTCATTCCTCCGTAGTCACCTGGTAACCCGAAAAAGGATCGAACTCGATCCTTTCGACCTCATCTTCGCCCATGATTTCGATCTCCGCTTGAAAAGGCATGCTCGTGCCAAAGTGAAAAGGAACTCTCTGCACGACCAGAAGATCATCGTCATACAAGGAATCCCCACCCGCCAATCCGGCCAAGGGACCCGTGGCCCTGAATAGGACCCGCGGAAGAAGATCGTCTTCCCTCAATTGCTCCAAGTCCTCCTTTTCAAAAATGCCGTGACTAGCCAAAATCCTTCCCGTTGCGTCGGAGACGAAAAAGGTCGCATTCTCTTCCAAATAGGACAGATAGGCCGTCCGCTTGGTTTCGCTGGCGAAAAAGAAGGAATCCTTGACTGCCTTGCCCAACACCCGGGCGGGAGGTTCATACTTGCTGGCTTCGACAAAGGCCCCCGCATTGATAGCAACCAAACCGATCAATACGCCGATCAAGGCCAGGACCAACAGGACCTCGATCAGGGTGAAGGCGCGAACGCCACCCGGGCGCCTTCGGGAGATCAAATCAACTCCCGTCCCAGTTTCCGATTGTTTTTCCGTCCGGGGTTACCGTCCACAGGTCAAAGTCACTCGTATTTTTGGTACCCGGGTATTTGTACTGGTATTGATTGTCCCACGGGTCCAACAGGGCGGATGCTTTCTTGACCACCGGATCTATGCCGGGCTTGGGCGGACTCATCAAGTCATTGAGGCTTTTGGGGTAGGCCCGGGCCTTGAGAAAATACAATTCCACATATTGTTTGCCTGCTCCATTCACCCAATTTTGCGCGGCATCTTCCTGACCTCCGCTAAAGAGGTCTCCCAAACCGTCGATAGACAAGGCCGCCACGATGCCAATCAAGGCCAAAACAATGAGAATCTCGATCAAGGTGAAACCACGGATTGCCTTCGGGGCAACCGGGGAAACGGCGTTTGGCTTCTGAGTGACAGCTTCGGGCGTAGGTTGGTTCATCTCCTAATTATAGCTCAACCTTTGCCCGTTTGGCAAGTTTCGAGAACGTTTGCCCCTCGGCCCGCACGTCCTTCCTTGTCCTTTGATTTCGAGAAACGAATGCGAGGGTGGTTTCGGGTTCCTCCGAAAAGTCGAATCTTCTTGCCTCCGGGCCTATTTCGTACGATTGGTTTTCTCGTGACTCTTGCAGAATATCTTCCGGTTCTAATCCAGATCCTGTTGGCCATCGGGATGGGCGTTGGTATATTGGCGGCAAGCCACCTTTTCGGACAAAAAGCCACCGCGGGAAAAATCAAGGATTCTCCCTACGAATGTGGCTTGGCAGCCGATACCAAGGGCGAAACCCGCTATTCGGTCAAATTCTACGTCACGGCCATGCTCTTCATCCTTTTTGACATCGACGTCGTGTTTCTCATTCCCTGGGTTCTTACCCATAGGGAACTTATGGCTTGTGGGATTCCCGTCCTTTGGCCCATGCTTTTTTTCACCTTCGTCCTTGCCGTGGGCTTGATCTATGAACTGAAAAGCGGCGCGCTCGAGTGGGAAAAGTAATCGACCAGACTCAACGTTCCGGGCGGAAAATTTCCGCTGACCGTCTTTGGGCCGAACCATGCGCATAGACCGTTACATTTCCTCCAATCGGATTATCGACCTGACCAGCAAGGACCTTAAGTCCGCCTACGCCGAACTGGTTCAAACTTTTGACACGCTCCTGCCTACCGCCCCGAAGCGCAAAAAAGTGCTCAAAGAATTGGTCGAGCGGGAAAGCGCTCTGACCAGTTACATCGGCGAGGGCGTGGCGCTGCCTCACGCCCGCGTCCAAATGAACAGGCCTTATGCCTTGGCCGTCGGTCGCTGCCCGGCGGGGCTTTCCTTCGAAGGAAAGGACAGTTACGAGGACATCCGTTTCGTTTTCATGCTTCTGGCCAACGAGAAAGCCAAGAACTATCTTTCTTTTCTCGCGGCCTTGGCCCGGGCATTCCAAGACAACACCGTCATGGACCATCTATGGATGGCTCGGGAAAAGACGGAGTTCAAGAATGCGGTCCGCAAAGCCTTTGCAGGAGCCGACGACCGTCCCGCCCGGCGGAGAACGAAATTCAACAAACTCTTGACCGACGAGGCTGCCAAGATCGCCAAAGCCGCCGAGTGCTCGACCATCCTCATTTTTACGGACGTTTTCCCCCCGAGCTTGGCTCCGAGAATGACTTTTCCCGGATTCAAGCTCGTTTTGGCCGGACAAGACGTTACCGATGAGGACAAAGTCCACCACCGGGCCAATGCGACTTTGGCCGTGCGAGCCCTCTCCCGCTCGCGCTTGTCTCAATTGAGGGCAGCCATCCTGCTCGGCTTGACGCGGGAAATCTTTGGCTTTCAGGACCGCGTTTGTTGCATCGGTGGAATTCCCGACAGCGGGCAGCTTGACACCGTCCTCGTAGTCGACGTCGACGAGGAATTCGAGTCGGTCATCGGACAAGGTGACGAAATGTTGCCCGACGACGTATCCGCCGAAGCCCTCGAACGCATTACGGCAATCGCCACCGACTTGGCCACCTCCGGGCGGGAAGGAGAATCCATCGGCGCCATGTTCGTCCTGGGCGATCACGAAGAGGTGAGAAAAAGATCCAAGCAACTCATTCTCAATCCGTTTCACGGATACGCCGAAGAAGACCGCAGCATTCTCAATCCGTTCATGGACGAAACGATCAAGGAACTCGCTCTGATCGACGGGGCCTTCATCCTGCAAGGCGACGGCGTGGTGGAATCGGCAGGGTGCCTCATTCAGGCCAAAGCGGACGACGTCGTGTTGCCCGGAGGCCTTGGTACGAGACACGCCGCGGCGGCGGCCATCACGCACGTCACCAATTCGATCGCCTTGGTCGTATCCTCTTCGGGCCAAGTCAGCTATTTTCGCAAAGGAAGAATGTTCACCCTGTTTGAAAAGTCCGAGGGTAGATCCCTGTGACACGCGAATGCTCGGTTCGACTTCCACTGCATTGGCCCGGATCGGTTTTTTCGGCGGCTCCTTCGACCCCATCCACAACGGACACCTTCGCCTTGCCACCCAAGCCCTTGAACAAGCCGCTTTGGACACCCTGCTCCTTTGTCCCGCTTATCATGCTCCTCTCCGATCCGAGAAACCCTTCTTCAAGGCCACGGACCGGCTTGCCATGCTTGAAAGGATTGCCCGCGAGCATCCCCGAATCGAGGTTTTTCCCCACGAGATCCTTCAAGGCCGGGTCTGCTTCACGCGCGACACCCTTCTTGAGGTCGCCAAAAAGTATCCGGGAACTGAAATTCTTCTCCTCCTCGGAGCCGACCAGTTCGCCAAATTACCCCAGTGGAAATTCATAGATGAACTCCTCGACATGGTCACTTTTCTCGTTTTCCCCAGGTCGTCCGACGAGATGGCAAGCGTACCTCCTCTGCCGGAAATCAAATTCGAACGCATGAACAACGAACTCATCGACCTTTCATCGACAATCGTACGCGAAAAGATTCGAAACGGACAGCCCGTAAGAAACGATATTCCCCGACCCGCCTACGATTACCTTGAAAAACACAGCCTTCTCGAACCCTCTCCTGCCCCATGACGTCCCCCATGACCGTTCAAAATCCGGAGTTGAGAAAGAACCTCCGCATCGCGTGCGAAGCTCTTCTCGACAAAAAAGCGATGGATCTCAAGCTCCTTTATTTCGGTGACACGTCCCCCCTGACCGATTGCTTCATTATTGCCACGGGGACCTCCGACCCTCACCTCAAGGCCCTCCGCGACAACTTGGAAAAAACGCTCAAGGAGCACAAAATCGAGCTTTTTTCACGTGATCGTTTTCAGCCAAGCGGTTGGTTGGTCCTTGATGCGATTGATTTCGTGGTCCACTTGTTCTCCAAGGAACAACGCGAAAACTACGCCTTGGAAAACCTCTGGAAGGATGCGGAGAGCCTCGAGGCCGAGGACCTTTGATTCTTCCTTCTTTTTATTGCCCGGCAGCGGACTTTCCTTGACCCCGAGAAAGTTTTTGATTCCGATTAAGCTCGTAACTCGACTACTCTTCTGAACCCTCCGTTAGCAAATCTCTCATGACCAACCGTAGAAATTTCCTCAAGCAAGCCGCCCTCGGTTCCGCCCCCTTCATCCTCCCCTCCCACGTATGGGCGGCCAAAGGTGACGCCTCCCCC
>JAYOII010000252.1:0-4789 GCA_038118685.1 Opitutia bacterium | reverse complement strand
AAGGATTCGAAGTCACCGTAGTGGGTATCCAACAGGGTTCGGGCGAGCATATAAGGGCTCGTAACCGTGAACTTGAAAGCCCCGCCGGCCACTCCGCCTGCCCGGGCGCAATCCTCAATCAAGTTCAAGCCTCCTCCATGCAGGCTCTCCCGGACGACTGCGGCCGGTTTTGAGCGAAAGCCCATCTCCTGCTTGGCCCGGAAGGCCTCGGTGTCAGTCCGCCCGATGGTGGAATCGCACCCGCCCATGGACCCGACGAAATACTCGATCATCCCATTGGTATCGGGGTGGTTGACGTCGAAACGGTACAATTCCCCGTCGGTTGGCAAATCGATCCCCGATTGACGCTGGGTGTCGAAGATCACCCGGGTGGCGTCGATGACGGCCTGCTCGGACGGCAGGGCGCTCAACCAGTCCGGCACGGGGTAGGATCCGACGGTAGTGGTTAAAATTCGCGGTTCGGTGGGTATGGGGCTTGGTTTCATGGCGATTCCTTGATCAAGGTTGATTGGGCGTAAAGTTTCAAATCACAAATCGATCCACTTGCGTTCTTCCCAGGATTGCAAACCGACCTCGGCCAACTCGACCCCTTTGGCGCCGGAGCGCAAATCATAAGGAAAAGGCTCGTCGAGGGCGACGTGGCGCAGGAAAAGTTCCCACTGGATCTTGAAAGCGTTGTCATAGGTGGTCGCGTCCGGTACTTCGGTCCAGCCTTCGTAAAAATCAATCGGTTGTTCGATATCCGGATTCCAGATTGGCTTTGGGGTAACCCCGAGCCCTTGCGTTTGGCAACCGCGCAAGTTCACCACGGCCGAGCCTTTGCTTCCGTCCACCTGCATGACAAAGAGGTCGTCCCGACGCACGCGGACCGTCCATGAGCTATTGAAATGACAAAGAATACCGTTTTCCAACTCCATGGTCGCGTAGCAGGAATCGTCCGCCGTGCATGGGTAGGGGTTTCCCTGCTCGTCTACCCGTTCGGCGACGTGAGTGGCTCCCCGGCAGGAAATGCTTTTGATCGGACCGAACACGTTGTCCACGAGGTAACGCCAGTGACATAGCATGTCTATGATGATGCCGCCGCCATCCTCCTTGCGGTAGTTCCAACTTGGACGCTGAGCAGGCTGATCCTCATCATGTCCGGTGAACACCCAGTATCCGAACTCCCCCCGAACGGAAAGAATCTCCCCGAAGAAGCCCTGCTTGATCAAGGTCTTGAGCTTGCGGATTCCGGGCAACCAAAGCTTGTCCTGAACCGCACCGTTTTTCACTCCCGCGTCCTCGCATAGCTTGGCAAGTCGAAGGGCCTCCTCGGTCGTGACCGCGGTTGGTTTTTCACAGTAAATCGCTTTGCCTGCTTTGGCCGCCATCTCCACGAACCGGGCCCGATGAAGGGTGGAACTGGCATCGAAAAAGATCTGATTGCCGGGATCGGCCAAGGCCTCATCCAGGTTCGTGGTCCAGCGTTCGACCCCGGTCCGGTCGGCCAAGGCACTGAGCTTGTTCTCGTTTCGTCCGGTAAGGATCGGATCGACCGTGATGATCTCGTCGGGAGAGACTTGCACGCCCCCTTGGTCACGGATGGCGCAAATGGAACGAATCAGGTGCTGATTGGTTCCCATGCGTCCGGTGACGCCGTTCATAATGATTCCCAGTTTATGTTCTTTCATAATTGATTAGGTATGATTCAAATAGGCTTGTTTGATGGCTTGCAAAAATTCGTCCGTGGGCTTCGACCACCACCGGTTCGAGAAGACCTCGACTTCGATCATGCCGTCAAAACCCGCTCCCTCGACCATCCCGCGGATTCCTCGCAGGTCGATGCAACCCTCCCCCATCAACCCGCGATCGTTGAGCAAATCGGTGGTGGGGGTCATCCAGTCGCAAACGTGATAGGCGAACAAGCGGTCCGCTTCGGCCGTACGTTTGGTTTGTTCCTCGAGGTCCGGATCCCACCAGAGATGATAGACGTCGTAGGCAATGCCCACCAAGGGATGATTCAATTCGTCGCATACGTCATTGGCCGAGGCCAAGGAGTTGATCGCGGAACGGTCGTCCGCATACATGGGGTGGAGGGGTTCGATGGCCAACTTCACCCCGAGTGATTCGGCGAGGGGCAAGGTAGCGGCGATTCCATCGGTGATTTGCTTGCGCGATTCGACGAGGGATTGTCCGGGAACGGCTCCGCATACCAGAACCACAAGGGGAGCGCCCAAAGCGGCGGCATCCTCGATGGCCTGCTTGTTGTCTTCGACCGCCTCCTTGCGGGCCTTTTCCTCGACAGCCGGATAAAACCCGCCCCGACACAAGGATACGACTTGTAGTCCGGCGGATCGGATGCGATCCCCCGCCTCGATTGGGTCCCGGCCTTCCAGCCATTGCCTCCAGACGGTAATGCCGGAAACCCCGGCCTCGGCATAACGCTCCACCGCTTCCTCCAGTTCCCAGCCTTTGGTGGTGATGGTATGGAGGCACAAGCGGGAAAAATCGGTCAGTGGATCAACACTCATGACGGGAAAGAGTAAAAAGGAATTCCCATGCGGTCCGCCATGCGCATCGGGCGGATCAAGGCTTCCCGCATCCGGGCTTGCTCGTCCCCGGGGCGCAGGTCGGGACAGTCAGGATGAATCTCCGCCGAATCAATAATTCCAAGCATCTTGAGAATTTCAGCAGTACCGTGCTTGTATCCGGCGGCGCTTCCCTTGTCATCCAAGCGGAAGACCGAGTCCTCGAGAGACTGAAAGGCTTCGAACAACTTGTAGACCCGGGCGTCAAAATCATCTTGGCGCCAAAATTTCTTGGCTGCGCAAATCAAAGGGCAGGCGGAAACACCGGCGCCAATGAGCAAAGGAAGGCCCATGCGGATTGCGGAAGCGATCCCAAAGTCGTCTCCGCTATGTGGGACGAAGTCCAATTCGAGATCGCGACACATGGATGCCCAATACAAGAAGTGTGGTTCGTCCAAAGTGGAAATTTTTCCCCCGACAAATTTATCATGCCCGGCCAATTGGTGAAGCAACCAGGGCTCGAAGGGGGTGGCCCAGGGAACGAAAGCGGGTTCAAGGGCATGGACCAGAGCGGGAACCTCGATCTTTTCGGCGATCTCGAAATAAGCATCCCGTCTTTTTTCGGGTCCCAAGGCGTTGAGAGCTTGAGAAGTCATGATCATCACCTCGCAAGGCCCGTGAGCTTGGGCAATTTCGAGATGGGGGTGGTAGCAGGATGCCCGAAAGTCAGTTGGCGACGCTCCGACTGCAGTCACCCCGCTGATGAAAGAGGCTTGCGGATAGAGAGCCCGGAAACGCCGGATCACTTCCTCATACAGTTCGTTGGAGAGGTTGAAGACGTATCCGGTGTCGGCATTGAGAACGAAAACGATGTCCACTCCAAAATGATCGGCGCACCTGGACATCCATTGGAGCATCCTCTCGAAGCTGCCCCAGTCAGGGAACCCATCTTTGAAAGGAAGCAAAGCGGCTACGCACAACCGCGTAGTGGAAGCGTAATCAAGCAGCTCCTCTTCTCGGGCTTCGGACCAAGTGGTGTCGCTCCACGAAGTGGAAGGCGCAAGTTCGGATGGATCGGAAATCATCATGGCATTATATACGGGTTTTCTACAGAGCGTTAGGACAAGGATGGACAAATTAGCATTTTTGAGACATTTTTTTTGTCAGGCCATTCGCTCAATGGAAAAAAAGAAGATACAACCCATTTTCCTGGAGAATCTCACCCTGTCTTTCGCCGGTTACAAGATCAAGAGATTCGCCCACCACAAGCATTCCGATCAAAGCGACAAAGTCAAACCCCACAAGCATGCCCATTCCCAGTTTCTGCTTTACCTGAGAGGCCGGGGAATCCAAACCACCGGCTTGAGCAAACAACCGGTCATGCGTGGCTCATTTCTTTACTTCCCACCTCAAACGCTTCACGGATTCATCAAATCCATGGAGTCGCCTCCCCTATCCCTTGTCTTCGATTTCAAGGAGAAAAACCCGCTCAGCCCGAAACCTCTCTTCAAAAGCCTGCCCCCGGCCGTTTTGTCCGAAATCGAGCGAACCCTTCATCACATTATTCATTCCGCGGACTTGGAGGAGGAAAAATCTCCGAGAATGGCCGCTCAGATCCTCAGTCTTTTTGCCGTCCTCCACGACAGCCTTCGGCAAAGGGATGAATCCAATCCCAAAATCCACCCGGTCACCAGTAAAATTCGCCGACTCCTTGCGGGCCTTTCCAAGGCTGTCGGTTCGCCCCGCGAGTTGGCCAATCTACTCGGGGAAGACTTAAGTTCCCTCAACCGCAAAGTCCGGAACGAATCGGGCTTGAATTTGGGTACCTTGCTGGACGAACGAAGACTGGAACTCGCCTACTCGGGGCTCCAAGCAAAGGCGCTTCCCATATCCCATGTCGCATGGGAGGCAGGCTTTGAAGATCCCAACTACTTCTCGCGCTGGTTTAAAAAGAGGGTCGGGCAAAGCCCGGGACAATGGAAGGCCGGCGCGAGCGGTTCCTAGAATTGCCTTCCCTTTTTACTCACCGTGCTTGTCGGCCTCTTCGGCATCCGAAAGATACTTCACCTGATCCTCCCGTACCGCGGTTTTCTTTCCATCGGGAGCGATGACCGTGACAATTCCGTCCTTTTTCTCGGCTACGCGTCCGACCAACGAAGTCCCCTTCAGCAGAGAGATATTCGAAAGCCCGTAACCAGGAGTGATCTCGGCGCTCGGATTGACGAGGGATTCGAGCAACTTGGGCGGGGCAAGCCGATCGCCGACCAAGGATAGTTCGGGAC
>JAYOII010000251.1:4151-4796 GCA_038118685.1 Opitutia bacterium | reverse complement strand
TGGATTGGGCGAACAAAGTGGTTGCCGAACATCCCGAACATCGCGTCATCGTTCTGACTCATGCCTACATGAGAGCGAATGGAAAGAGGTTCGATAAATTGGGATATAAGATCAAGGGAAACGCAGGGGAAGCGATCTGGACAAAATTGGTCAGCAAACACAAAAATATTTTTATGGTTTTATGCGGCCATGCAAGTGGAGAAGCAGTCCTGACCTCCAGGGGTGATCACGGTAACCAAGTCCATCAGGTTCTGAGCGACTATCAAAACTTGCACAACGGAGGAGAATCCTGGCTGCGCTATATGGTTTTCGAACCAAGCGAGAACAAGATCAAGGTCTACACCTACAACCCTGCCCTTAAGAAGTTTCGAAACCAAGCCTCCAGCCGCTTCGACTTGGATTACTCCATGGATTCAGACGAGTAATAGACCGCTTGCGATAGTCCCAGTTTTCTTATTTTTAGCCGACTGCAAATTTCCCGGTATTTGCCAAAAGAATGGATTCTTTAACTCAGTTGACTTTTGGAGCTGCGTGCGGAGAAGCGATTCTGGGGAAAAAGGTCGGCAGGAAGGCAATAGCTTGGGGCGCGGTACTCGGAACTTTACCCGATCTTGACGTCTTTATTCCTTTGGGTAGTCCGGTGGA
>JAYOII010000251.1:0-4141 GCA_038118685.1 Opitutia bacterium | reverse complement strand
GACGACTTTGTTTCTCATAGAGGATTCAGTCACTCTCTTTTTCTTCTCACTCTCTTGACGCCTTTGATTACATGGATGATTACGAGGATCCATCCAAGCACGAAGAAGTTGTTCAACAAATGGTTGCTCCTGAGCTTCGTTGTCCTCAACGGCAGCGTACTTTTGGACCTGCTTAACGTCTATGGGACTCAAATCTTTTGGCCATTGGATACAACACCGCAATCCCTGCCCTCGATTTTCATCATCGATCCCCTCTTTACCCTTCCCATTTTGATTGGGGTGCTTGCCGCCCTGTTTTGGAAAAATCATAGACTCAACGGGATTGGTTTAAGCCTCGGCCTTGCCTATTTGGCATGGGCTCTCGGCATCGGACTATTCGTTAAAAACAAGATGGAAGAGAAATTTGCAGAACAAGGGTTATCCTATTCTCAATTCGTATCCTCACCCGCGCCTTTTACCACTCTGCTTTGGCGAACGGTAGGCATATATGAGGACAAGTATTTTGAGACCTACTATTCGATCTTCGACGGCGACGAACCTTTGACGATTCGTTTCTACCCGAGAAACTTACAGTTGATGAGTGGAATCGAAAAACATCCTCCCGTCACCAAACTCAAAAAGTTCACCCGCGGTTCTTTTTCAATGTCCGAAAACAACGGAGCCATCGCCATGACCGATTTACGAATGGGCTCCGATCCGAATTATGTTTTTCAATTCAAAGTCGCAGAATTTGAGAATGGGAAGATCATTCCTGTTCAGGCAAAAAAACTTAAGCCTATTCGTGACTGGAGCCAACTGCCTTGGCTATGGAAAAGAATTTGGAAAGCGGAAGACGAATCTTAATTCACCAAAGTCATTGTTAAAAAATTTTCGATAGTTCCTTAGTCATCCAAACGCTTCACGCTTACGCTTACTTCCATGCTATCGGGCAGACGCCCGAAATAAGTGCCCGTCACAGGCGCGACGTCCTGATAGTCTCTTCCTGATCCGATTATGACGTAATTTTCGTCTACAACGCGGTTATTGGTAGGGTCCAAACCGAACCAACCGTGACCATTTACCAAAACCTCCACCCATGCATGGGAAGCACCTGCCCCCCGCATGCTTTGGTTCCTCGTCGAGTCGTAGAAATATCCGCTTATGTAACGGGCCGGGATGCCCAAGCACCTGCATAAAGCAATCACCGCGTGAGAAAAATCCTGGCAGACACCCTTTCGGTTTTTAAGCACTTCCGAGGCTTGGGTATCCACGCTTGTCGTGGACGGGCAATACTCGAAATTGAGGTAAACGTGCTCCATGATCTGATAAGCCGTCTGAAAAACATCCTTTGAATCACCTTGTATTTCGACTGCTTCCCGCCAAGTTTCCGGGTCGATCGATACAAAGTAAGACGACTGAAGATAATCTCGGCATTCCGGTTTGCCTTCGACTTCCCTGAGGCTCTTCATAGGTACTCCATAGGGAAAATCATCAAAATCAACCCGCTTCGAGGTCGTGATCGTCGACCGGCTCTCGATAATGAGCTTCGAATGATCCTCGGGAATCTCAAAGTAATGAACGAGGTTTCCGTTCAAGTCCAAGTACTGTCTCAACGGGGCGGTCGGGAGAACACTTACGAAACAGGATTCGCACTTCTGCCAGTCGTTTGAAAGAGGATGCAGCCTCAACTCGTTAAAACTATCTCGGACGGGAGAGGGATAGCGGTAATGAGTTTTGTGCAGAACGTGTAGGTGCATGATGGCAAATAGAACTTATTCTTTCAAAAGGAGGCTCAAATATCACTGTTGCTGCATTTGGGACTGCAAAGCGGGCAATGAGGTGGCGCTTTTGATTTCAAAGGGAAGGAGAACGTAGGTCTCGAATACACTTTGCCCAACCTCCACAAGCTTTTTCTGGAGTTCGTCGATTGAGTTATGCAACCCTCTGTTCATCATTGAATCGATGTTGGAAAAATTAACCTGAGCCAAGGCGCTTCCGGCCAAACGTTCGGCTTCATTTGAAAAATTTCCGGAAGGAACGCCGGATACCTCATGCAACTGAGCATCGACGCATCTGATTGAAAAACGAATGGAACGGGGAAAATCCTGCGAGAAAAACAAAAAGTCGGCCACGTTGTGCATGGTTAAGGCACCACGATATCTTTTGCGATAGGCGGAGAAAGCACTACAGGAACGAAGAGCTCGAATCAGATCCAAACGCGAAGGGTCAATTTTCAGCAAGGTCAAGGTATCAAGGACCCGGCTCGTAAGATCAGCCCGTTCAAGATACTTGCCCAAACTCATGAAGCACCAACCCTCGTCATGATGGATCGTCGCATCGGAAAGACCTTGAAAGACTAGAAAAAAACGGATGATCCTACGGAAAAAAGATGATTCGTTGTTTTGATATTCTGCCAGGGCTTTGGGCGAGTTCAGGAAATGATAGATGGTATTGAGTTCAACCCATATTTCCTCGGAGAGTTGGTCCCTGACCATGCGTGCGTTTTCTCTTGCGGAGTTGATGCTGTTCAGAACGGAGTTACTCCATTGACTCGAGAAAAGAAGGAAGGAGGCGGGTTCTTCCAGTTCGTCCTCGTCAAATTGTTCCTGAGCGCAAAGGGCCAATAGCGTGGGTTGCCAGTAGGAAACGTCCCCTAGGCGCGCATCGACTTCAAGGTCTGAATCGCGGTAAACCTCAACCAATCGAGTCACCCCTTCGGCTCGCTCGATGAAGCGGCTCATCCAATACAAGGTGTCTGCAACCCGCGAAAGCATAATTCAATGCTTCAAAACCCAAGTGTCCTTGCTGCCGCCGCCTTGGGATGAATTTACAACGAGAGAATCTTTCCGTAATGCGACCCTTGTCAGGCCTCCCGGAACGATTTCAATGTCATCACCGTACAGGATGAAAGGTCGAAGGTCCACGTGCCGTCCTTCGATTGCACCGTCGCAAAAAGTGGGGTGGCGTGATAAAGCTACGATGGGTTGGGCAATGTAGTCTCGAGGAGACGCTTTTATTCTTTGAGAAAACTCACTTCTTTGCTGTGCCGTCGAGGCGCTACCGACGAGCATACCGTACCCCCCCGACTCATTCGCCGGTTTGACAACCAAGTCGGCGAGATTTTCCAAGACGAACTTACGATCATCGTCTTTCCAACAAAGATAGGTTGGGACTTGTTCGAGAATCGGCTCTTGACCCAAGTAATACCTGATCATTTCCGGAACGTAAGCGTAGGTAACCTTGTCGTCGGCAACCCCGGTGCCAATGCCATTTGCCAAGGAAACGTTACCTCTCAGGTAAGAATCCATCAAACCGGAAACGCCCAGCATGGAATCTTCTTTGAAAAAAGTCGGGTCAAGAAATTCGTCATCCATTCGCCGGTAGATGACGTCAACTTGAACGAGTCCCCGGGTCGTACGCATGTAAACAAAACCGTCAATCGCAATCAGGTCTTTGCCTTCGACTATCTCGATTCCCATTTGGCGAGCCAAATAGGTGTGCTCGAAATAAGCGCTGTTGTAAACACCCGGAGTCAACAAAACACAAACCGGTTTGCCCGTTTGACGAGGAGACAGGAACTCGAGTGTCTTGAGAAGCAACTCAGGATAAGCCTCTACCGGACGGACTCCCATGTCCCGATAGGTCAATGGGAAGGCCTTTTTCATGATTTCCCTGTTTTCCAAAAGATAAGAAACTCCGGACGGACAACGACCATTGTCTTCAAGAACCAAATAGTTTCCCTTTTCGTCTCGGATCAAATCACTACCGCAAATGTGGATATAGATATCTCTCGGGACGTCGAAACCGATCATTTCTCGACGGAAATGAGCCGAAGACTCAACCACTTCCTTCGGGACGATTCCGTCCGTGATGATTTTACCTCCGTGATAGACGTCGTTGAGGAAAAGATTCAGCGCGATGATCCGTTGACTGAGTCCTTGTTCCACTTTTTTCCATTCTTTTAAAGGAATGACTCGAGGAATAAGGTCGAAAGGAAAAATTCTTTCGGACCCTTCCTCGTCTCCATAAACGGTAAAAGTAATTCCATGCTCGAGGAAAGAAGACGCCGCCTGTATCTGTTTGGCTTCCATCCGCTCATCATCAAGCCTAGCGATTCTTGAAGCTAGCCTATGGTAATGGCTCAAAGGTTCCGAATGGTCTC
>JAYOII010000250.1:2637-4844 GCA_038118685.1 Opitutia bacterium | reverse complement strand
CCTGAAGAGAAACTTCGGGTGTCCGAATCCCGAAGGCTATCGAAAGGCTCTGCGACTAATGAAAATGGCCGACCGATTCAAACTGCCGATTGTATCAATCGTCGATACGCCTGGAGCATTTCCTGGGATTGGAGCAGAAGAAAGGCACGTGGCCGAGGCGATTGCGGTAAATTTACGGGAAATGGCTTCCCTGAGAGTTCCCGTTATTGCTCTTGTTATTGGGGAAGGAGGCTCCGGTGGAGCGCTTGGGGTCGCCGTAGCGAATCGAGTCATGATTCTTGAAAACGCTTATTACTCCGTGATTTCTCCAGAGGGTTGCGCAGCTATCCTTTGGAAGGATCGGGCCTTTTCCTCTGATGCGGCTGAAGCATTGAAACTGGATGCCGATGAGTTACTCAAGCTTGGGATCGTGGACGAGGTACTTCCCGAGCCTATCGGGGGAGCTCACAGAAGTTGGGACGAGACCGCCAAGACCGTTGCCGATGCCCTAACGAAAGAGCTGAAATCGTTGTCTAAAGAAAATTGCGACCAACTTGTTCAATCGCGCTACGACAAATTCCGAAAAATGGGCGAGTTCCTTAATCTCAGCCCTTGAACTTGGCGATTAGTTAGTTGCGATTCCTGAAGATCGAGCCACTGCCATTGTCATTTTGATCAATCACGCCGATCATGTCGTTTCTCAATCGCATGCGCATTTGCTGAGTCGCCTCGATTTCTTGCATTAAATTGTTGTTGTCTGCGTTGAGAATGGCAATCTGACGATTGTATTCGTTTTCCCTGCTTTGACTGTTGAGCAGATCGTTTTGCAAACGATTGTTTTCGGACTGGAAATTCTTCAGGTTGTTTTGCAGCGCCATTTCTCTTCCAGCTATCTCATTGAGTTGGAGTTGCAATTGCTGGGACTCTATTGCGAGCTCCTCGTAGGCTCTGCTTCCACTTTCCTTTAGTCGGGCTACTTCATTTTGCAATTGAATGTTGCGGTCTTCCATCGCTCTGACGTTTTCATTAAGGATTCTCTCATTGCCGACGGCTTGGGTGAGCTGAATTTCCAATTGTCGGGATTTGTCCTTGTAGAAGTCACTCTCTTGCTTGAGCGCGCTGGATTCTTCGAGCAACGCCTGATTTTGCGAATCAATGTCGCGGACTTTTGACACCAAGCCTTGTTCATTGGTGTTCATATTCTGGAGCTCGACTTTCATTAGATCAATGGCTTCTTCCATTCCGTTGTTTTCGGATTCGAGATTTTTGGTTTTCGAAAGTAGCATTTCGTTTGCGTCCCGGAGACCGAGAAGTTGCTCGGAGATCCTGGACTCTTCGAGACCCAATGATGTAAGTTCGGAACGTAGCAGGGACAATTCCCCCTTCATTGCAGATTCCGAAAGCTTGAAGTCGTTGTTTCTGGCAATCAGTTCGCCGAGATCGCTTTTCAAATCATTGTTGAGGGCTTGCAAGTTGGCGATTTGCTCCCCTTTTCTCGTAGATTCGAATTTGAATTCGTTAGATAAGTTTCTTAACGCTTCAACTTCCGCAAGCAGAGCCTCGTTTTCTACTTCGATTTCACGATATCGATCCTTGGCCAATTCGTTTTCGTCTGCAAGATTGGAATTTCGATCCTTAAGCAAGTTTTCCACGCCCGCCAACCTTGCCACTTCGTTTTTCAATCCGTTGATGTCTTCCTTGAGATTGATTTCATTGTTTTCCAATCCCTTGACTTGAGCGTCTTTGCTTTTGAGGAGGGCTTCGGTGTCGGAAAGCCGGGTTCTCGAGGAATCCAAATCAATGTCGATGCCGGCTATCTTTTGCTTGAGAGCGTCATTTTCTCTTTGAAGTTTGTCTCCGAAAGCCTTCAACTTTTTGTTTTCGGCGGAAAGGGTGTTGTTTTCGGCCAAGATATTGTTTGCCCTTCTTTGAATCGTAGATCTTCCAAGTTCCAAGTCCCTGATCTTGGCGTAGTTGCTCTTTTCTTGAGAGTCGAATGACTTTTGCGCATTGGTCAGTCTTCTGTTGGTAGCAGTAAGTTCTTTGTTCCTCTGAGCGAGTTCCTGCTCGTCTGCCTTGAGTTCGAGAAGTTGTCTTCTCAGCCTTGCATTGGTGTCGTCCAAGTATTGGTTGCTGGTCGTCGTCCGTCTGCCGTCTTGCTTGATTTTGGCGAGCTGGTTTTCAAGTGTTGCAACTTGTGCGAGCGCATCATTGAGCGACTGCCTGAG
>JAYOII010000250.1:0-2627 GCA_038118685.1 Opitutia bacterium | reverse complement strand
TCGTCGGCTTCGGCTTTCACTTCCACTATTTGAGGTTTGCGCTGTGATGCAATCAGTCCTCTGGTCTTTTCTATGAGAGCGTTGTGTTTTGCAACTAACTGATTGTACTGCTCAATAAGGTATTCCGGATCTCGTAATTGAGATTCAGTCTGCCCGAAAGTAAAGAGGGGGGCGAAGAGGCAAAGCGCAAGAGTGCATGAACAAGATAATTTCATAATAAAATAAGTTCGATTCAATAACATTTCATCAATGAAGATCTAAAACAAGAAGAATTTTCACTACACTGTTTACAGCATGCGATCAAGAGCAAGAAGCCCTTCGTAATCTATCGTTTATGGCATCGGTCATGCCATCCGTTCTTTCAAGGATTGGGAGGTGGATGGTTTTCTTTTTCGAAAGGTCGGCTTTTTTCAGAGTAGCGTAAAGATTCCTTCCAATTTCCATGGAGTCCCCGTTTTCAGAGAACATCATGATTGTTGCGGAAGAGGAATCGAACCAAGGCAAGAATTCTTTGCTCGGAATTATGATCAAGTTCTCTGACGAAGATGGAGCGGTTTTCAGCAATGATTGTATGCTTGGGTAGAGGCGTACGGGGGTTTCGGGTGCGTAGTGCTTGGCCGAAAGACCTGGGGATTTACTGGGGGATCCAGGTTCGTTGGTTTCGCTTGGGTTAACGATTTGTCTTCCCAGAGCCTTTTCCAATTCATCCTTGGATATCGGGCCCGGTCTAAGAATCTTCGGCGTTTCGCAAGTAAGGTCCAAAACCGTGGATTCCAGTCCAATATTACATTTTCCTCCGTCCAAAACAGGCGGGCAAGAATTTCCAAGCGAGTTCATTACTTCTATCGCAGAGGTCGGACTGATGGTCGAATAAGGATTGGCGCTTGGAGCGGCAATCGGCATGCCTGTTGACTCAAGCACTTTCCTGAATAGCGGGTGCGAAGGGGAACGGATTGCCACTGTTTCCAACCCCGCCGTCACGTTTTCGGGAACGATTTTCTTTTTGGGTATGATCAGGGTGAGCGGACCGGGCCAAAACTTCCGGCAGAGAAGTTTGCAGACCGTATTGGGATAAGAGATTTCTGTCGCATGCTCCAAGTTGAGAACATGTACGATCAGGGGATTGGAAGGCGGCCTCTTCTTTAACCGAAAAACCTTGTCAACGGCATTGGAGTCAAGAGCAAGACAAGCCAAACCGTAAACCGTTTCGGTTGGCAAGGCGACAACCCCTCCGTCCAAAAGGGTGTTAACACAATGACTAAAAGTGGCTTTCTGCAAGGAAGCCGGAACCTACTTTTCCCGGAAGCAATGGCTTACTCGGCCAATTGCATGTGCCTAGATTTCTTGATTAACTTAGACACCTTGCGTTGCTGCATGGGTGTTAGGCCAGTGTATTTTCGTGGCAAAATCTTACCGTTGTCGGTGGTATACTTGGAAAGGGCTTCCTTGTCCAAAAACGTGTATTTTTCAGGGTTCCGGCTTTTGGCGGGTTGGGTATCTTCTTCTGACATACAATCGAGATATACTTTTTTTTTGAAGTTTGCAATGCCAATTGGAGTCCGATCTTCCGATCCATTGCTTGATTGAATTCTTCGTTGACGAGAGATGAAAGGAAGCGCATATTGGTACGCTATGAAAGTTGTTTCCTCCATCAAAACTCTCAAGAACAGACACCCCGATTGCAAGGTTGTCCGCAGGCGCGGCAGACTCTATGTTATCAACAAAACCAACCCTCGCTTCAAAGCGAGACAAGGGTAAGGATCATTTCGTGAAGAAAGACATACATCCCGTTTCCAATCCCGTTTGCTTTGTCGACGTCTCAACCGGGAGAAAGTTTATCTGCAGATCGACCGCTCAGTCGAAGAAGACAGAAAACATCGATGGAGTTGATCATCACATGATCGTGAGAGACGTAACCATGGATTCTCATCCCGCCTACACCGGAGAAAAACGATTCGTAGATACTGCGGGTAGGGTAGAAAAATTCCAAAGTAAATTCTCGCGCAGGAAATAGAAATCGTGTGATACTGTAAATTCGTTTACAGTATGCCCTGCAGTTCTACAGTTAAATCCGGAGTCTTTTGCTCGGCGTCAGCAAGTCTCTTGGTTTGGCTGGTTTTTCTTTTGCCATTAAAGGCCGACAGTATTAAAATGGCTTATGTTCCCTACGGGAAAGTACTGATTGGCGATGACTCCAACCTTGACGATGAGAGACCTTCACACCATGTCTCTACGAGCGACTATTTTATCGATGTCCATGAAGTCACTATTTGGGACTGGGAGAAAGTAGCCACTTGGGCAGAGGCGAACGGTTATCAGTTTTCCGATGCCGTGAAACGAAGAAAAGATGGTCCTTGGTGGTATCGGGACAGATCGAGTTTGTTGTTTCCCATGAACATGACCAATTGGTATGATGCCGTCAAATGGTGCAATGCGAGATCCGAACTTGAGGGTAGGACGCCGGTTTATTTCGAGGATGCCAACAAAACGATTGTTTATCGTTCGGGAAATATCGACCTCAATGAATCCAATGTCAATTGGACCGGTACTGGATACAGACTCCCAACCGAAGTCGAATGGGAGCGGGCGGCGCGTGGGGATGCTTACACTTCCACGCAGGATTACAG
>JAYOII010000249.1:0-4856 GCA_038118685.1 Opitutia bacterium | reverse complement strand
TCCTTTTTCTTGAGCGGGCCGCCTCTTTTTTGCCTTTGCTCAAAGATGAATCCCAAATGTCCCATTGCGCTTCGACTCCAATCAGCAAGTTGTTTCGGTTTAAGCTTTCACTACTGTTGGCCAGGTCGACTTGGTCTTGGTAAAAACCGCCGATCAAGTTGAGCTTTGGTTTCAGGTCTGAATCAGCAATCTTGATGTTGTTGGTTTCCTTCTCAATTTCATTCCTCAGGTTTTCCAATTCGGGAGAACTCAATTGGGATACGAGAATGGGCGGAGACCCCGTAAAAGCATGCCTTTCGCAGAAATCGGTGAATTTTGGTGTTTTGGCAAAGGTCAGTCCTTTGGGATATCCTGTTTCCAAATGAAAAACCCTGGCTTGATAGTTGGCTTTTCTCTTTAAATCAGAAAGCTTGATCGCTTGCCTTAACCTGGAAAGGGTCGCTTCGTAAACCGTTAGATCGGAGACAAAGCCCAAATCTCTTCGGCGCATCAAATCCATCTCGTTTTCTTGGGCCAAGGCATGACTTGCCCGGGCAAGATCCTCTTCGTAGCGCAAAATCACGAGATCGAGATAGTCGCTCCTTGTTTTCGACTCGTATGATCTTTGAAGGGAAGCATATTGAACCTTGGCGTTTCTTTCCGATAGTTCCGCAACCCTGCTGCTTGCTTCCAAAGCACCCCAATGATAAAGAGGTTTTTTCAAGTAAACGGATCCCAAAAAACGATATTTGTGGTAGAAACCCTGGGAGGGACGATCTTCGTGAAGGGATTGAGCCTGGGCATTAATTCCAACTTTGAACCCTCTTGAACTGTCGGTGATCGTTTTTCCTGTACGAGCTTGCAAGGCCAATTCCCTTTGTTCTTCCAAAAAGGGGGATTTTTCGTCTAGTTCGGACAACACCGAGGAAAGCTCGGGAAAAAATATTTCAGGTCTGTTCGGGTATTGTTCTTTCGCCTTCTTTTCGCTCGCCCATGTCGGGGTAACAAAATGAATTCCGGCTATGAAGAAGAGGCAAAGAAATGTGAGGAACTTTCTCAATGACCCTAATAGTGAGGACAGGAAGCCATTTACTCAACCCGAATTAGACGGGTTGCCACATGGTTGTGTTATTTTACTGATCCGAAACCCCGGATGGGTAAATAGCCTTCAGTTCCTCAGCGGTCCATTGATCCGTTTGACCGGATGATTCAGCTCGAAATTCCGAAACTTGTTGCTCAGTAACTTCGGAGGCGGAATTGCCCCAAGCCTGGCGGACATAGGTGACGACATTTGCTATTTCACGGTCATTGATGTCCACTGCGGCCATTTGTTGGGTAGGGACGGTTCCCCATATTTCACCTTTAACTTCGATTTTTCCCTTCAATCCCTTGAGGATGATGTTGGTGATCAGGCCAGGGTCCGAAGTGACCCATACGGATCCGGCCAAGGGAGGAAACATATTGGGAAGGCCTTGTCCATTAGACTGGTGGCAAGATGCGCATTTCGCTGAAAATGTCTTTTTACCGGATTCAATTTTGCGCTCAAACTTCAAGGCCGCTATATCCTCCGGACTGAGCTCAACTGCTTCTTGGGGCGGATGAAGTTGGAACTTATTCGTAGTGTGGGCCAATTGGATCGAGCAGAAAAATACCAAAAAGCCGAACAAGAAAACAAAGACAAGAGGAGCCTGTAGAAAACCTACTGTGGGCGGGTGTTTTTCGCTGTTGAGTTTGGCGTGAACTACGACCATATCCTCGTCTGAGGACAGGTGGGGCTCTCCGGAATCTTTTTTATCCTTGGACATTACTCTTGGTTTGAATGGGATGTCAGTTCGGCGGCGGTCCACATTTGCATGGCTGGTCGGTCCTTGAGGGAATCGCGCACTTCTTGAACTTCCGAGGCGGAGATAGCTGAGGCCGAATTCCCCCAAGAGTTTCGAATGAATGTGAGCACGTCGGCAATTTGTTGGTCCGTAAGGCTGCCCGGCGGAGTCCCTGGAGCAGGCATGGCTCCATTGTACTTGACGCCGTTCACTTCAATCTCACCCATGAGGCCAAAAAGGGAGATCTTGATCAACCGTTCCTTGTCACCCTTGACCCAATCCGAGGCAGCCAAGGGAGGGAAGGCTGCAGGGACACCTAATCCGGATGGTTGGTGGCAGGTTACGCACCCTCCGCCCCCGGCTCCGATTTTGGTGTAAACTTCTTTACCAGCACTCATCTGCGGCGAAAGATCGGATAGTGCGGTCGGGGAAAGAGGATAATTGACCCAATCGGGGATTCCTCCTGAGGACACATTTGAATCGGCTATTTCAAGGACTTCATCTTCGGTTTCGAAAAAGGACATTTCAGGCAATTCATAGTCCTGTTTCAAAGATTTAAGGTAAGCCACCACTTGATTGGCCCGTAGCGAAGGAACCACCTGCTTGGGTTGACCGCCTTCTTTTCGAGAAGGAATTTCTATGCTGCCTGCCTTGGGTTTATCGGTAATTTCGTAAAGGAAAGGACTAGGGGGGCAAATTTAATCAGCAACCAAAGACTGGGGTTCGAAAAGATGTTGATGGAGCCATTCATCATTATATTCGTTCATTCCCACGTTCGCCAAGTCAGGTCCGATGCGCGTGTTTCCAAGCATGACGTGATTCTGGAGAATGTAATCCCGCGGCATCGAAGCTCTTTTTCCCCATCCTCTTTCGATATCCGTACCAGCTATGGGGACTCTCTTTCCTTTATCGCCTTTTCGGGTGAAAAGGCGAACTTGTTGGGTGTGGCAGGTTGCACATCCCAATGCCAAATATTCTTCAGCTCCTTGTTTGGCCAAGCCGGATATGTCTTTGGGATAAAAGTCATTGTCACCAGTCGGTCTAACCCATCCGCTACCATTTTGTTCGAAGCTTTGGACTTCAGGTGAGAGATCTCCGTATTGCAAGCTCGCCCCGACAACGAAAGCGAGCCAGGCAAATGCCAGCGTGGATAATATACCGAATGAGAACTTGAAGATATTGTTCATCAGGCAGTCTTTCCTTTACTTTCGGAATCCGATGCGAAGCAACAGGCAAAGGGGTTCGGGAAAATGACTTTCCAAACATTAACAACGAAAACCAATTGGGAGAAGCCAAGGATGACGAAGGCATACTTGGTTATGATGAAGTAAGGTTGTACCGAAGAAATAACGGAAGATGACCAGTCAAGAGATGGTTGTTGAGCCAGAACTCCGTGAGTAAGCCCTCCGATGAGGTAGGCGAGCAAAAGAATGAGGACGCCGAAAGCCGAGGTCCAAAAGTGAAAGGACTTGGCGGATTTTCCGATTTCTTTACCCGTTATCTTAGGCAACATGTAATAGACCAAACCGAAAATGATCATACTGAAGAAACCGTATACACGCTGGTTGAAGTGAAACTCGTTGATGATTGAAAATTGGGTGACCTTGGCAACGTCCGGTAAGGAAAAAATGACGCCGATGTAGCTGGACAAAGTATAAGATATGGTTCCGAAAATAACAAATCTCAGTGGCAGGACGTTCCATACTTTCGAGATGTCCTGAAAAGCAGTGGCATGAAAGTTCGTGGAGGCCACTGCAATAGGGAAAATCATAGCAATACTCATGACGGTTCCGATAGCAGGAATCCACATCGGAACTGGCCCCCCCTCCAAATGATGGACCACGGACCACGGAGCCAAGGCAGCAATGCACCAAAAACCAAAAATAGCCAAATAATACTTGTCAATGGGTCTGCCTAAAATCGTTGGAATTAGGTAATAGGCGGCACCTAGTGCCATAGGGGTCAACCAAAGCCAAATGAGGCTTTGACCGAACCAAAGGGATAGGACGCTGGGCAAAGTCCCCCGAGACGGATTGATTTCCAATCCGTTCCATGCAATGAGAAACAAGGCTGGAAACCAAATGAGGGAAGCCAGTATGAACCACTGGGGAGCGATTGTCTCGTTTTGCATGCGGGATCGATGAATAACCAAAGCCAGAAAGGCTATGATAGAGTAAGAAATAAACAAAACGGGCCAAACGCTCGTGGGCATCTCGAGCATTTCATGGGCGTTCATATGCCCATCCAATATTCCCAGCAGCCCAAAAGTGATGCCAAGATTCCAAAGAGCACCAGCGAACAAGAGCAGGATTCTCCCTCTTATTTCCGCCTGCGAAAGGCGGGCTAAAATCCATAGAGTTACTGCGAAAATCGAGTTGCCTCCCCATCCATAGACAAAAGCGTTTGCTTGGGCCACTTTAACTTTTCCATAGGTCAGCAGTTCAAAAGAGGAAAGAAAGAAGGGGTCGGTCAGTTTGGCTGCCGCAACATAGGCAAGCAGGGCCGCAGCGAGAAGCCATAGGCCCGCGGAGGCAATGAAAAAGGAGACCACTGTTTTGGCGGAGCGATCAATGACTTGTTCGGCAGTGTCTTTCACGATGTGCTCAGGGTGCTGTAGAGTTGTTGGACCCGTAATCTTCTTTAATAACTTCCTGCATAACTGCTTCGAGGGAAGAGTTATTTTCGGAATGCATTGAATCGACCATAGCTTTGAATTGGTCGCTTTCGGTTTTATGCAATTCGATCACTTCAAGGCGTTTCTTGCTGGTTTCGTCCGAAACGGGGGCGGGTTTGTCCTGCTGAAAGATTCCTTGAACGAAATAGAGTGCGGAAATGAGAATACCCGCCACGATCAAAGTTGCAAAGATACTGCAACCGTCGGCGCGCTGTAACTTAGGGTCACTCATGGTAATGGATCGAGTCTAGGATTCGGGGGTCGCGGATGGGGATGTCTTCTGCTGCCTTTGATTGGAAACTTCTCAGTACGGCCCATGCGCTAAGGCATCCTGCTCCGACTAGAGTCGCCAAACCCCAAAAAAGGTGCGATCCGAAAAC
>JAYOII010000248.1:4165-4883 GCA_038118685.1 Opitutia bacterium | reverse complement strand
TCATTCAATTGAGCGCGACAAAAATTTTTTTACTTACAAGGGAGGGCTTGTGTGGTTTGATCGGTCAATGAAATATAATAAAAAGGCCTCTTGGCTATTCTTTCCATTACTTGGACTAATTGCGGTTTTCCAATACGGTTGTGGTGTTTTTTCAAGTCCCCCGGAGCATGCCGGACACATTCCTGCGGATGCTTGGTTGGTTGCAAGCGGTCTGCCTGCTACCCTAATGGAAAACGCCGGATACGAGGAATTAATGAAGGAATTTCTTGGTTCTACCGCGTACGGTGAGATGTCCGAAAAGGAGCAAGCTCTTTTTAAATTATTCAAATTTGACGACTTGGAACAAACCGGAATTGCGTTGTCCGAGCCTGCCTATTTTTATGTTTCCGGTAATCCTGACGAAGGAGGTTCCGTCGGGTTGACCTTCCTTCTCGAGGACGGTGAAGCCTTCGCCGAGTTGATGAATGGAATCGTGAATCACGACAAAAAAGATGGTACTGCTTCCTTGAACGTCAGTTCAGAAGATGGGATTAGCAAAATTTCCGAAAAAGGCGACAGGGTGGTTTTTCTGTACAATGAGGAAAAGTTCCTGTTCACCTATCGCAACAGAAATCCGGAGAAGCTATTCAAGGAACCCAACGATTTGCAGGTGCTTCCTCTTTCAATACAGAACCACCTTCAACGGTCTTCTCAATTGGGGGTTGCGGTGGATTATGAC
>JAYOII010000248.1:0-4155 GCA_038118685.1 Opitutia bacterium | reverse complement strand
AAGCAGTGAAATGGGCCAAATGTTCGGAGATAGCGTGGATTCCGACCTTCTTGAGGTTATTCCTGAACAAGCCATTGCAGCTATTTCCATGTCGCTGAATCTCAAGGGATTTGTTGAAACTACCTTGGAGGAGATTGGAAAAGATCTTCCTTCGGATGGATTTCCAAAGAACGGATCATTTGTCATTCCTGGAATGAATTTCAACATCGATGACTTCGTCGAGGCAATCCCGGGAGATTTTGCAGTTGGGCTAACCGGAGTGAATCCCTCGAATCGAGACAACCCTTTCGAATTTGTAGCGGCCTTGAAAACGGCCAATGCTGATTCCAAAGAATACAAGAGGGTCATATCCGATGGGATTTTGGAGGAAGTGGAAGGAGCGCTTAAACTTATTGGAGTTTTTATCGAGGAAAAAGAAAACCTCTTGCTCGTAGGCACGGCCAAAAACAAAAGTATTTTAAGGGAAGCGGAAGCGAAAGATCCAATATCTGGAGACAAGGAAGATATTTTGAGTGCCGGCTACCTTGGTTTTTGGTTGGACGCGAACCAACTTATTGACTCTTTGGCCATAGATCAGTCGGAGTTACGCGACGAGGAAAAGCTAATGCTTTCCGGGGCAAAGAAATTGGGACTTTTGTCTGCGACCAATGAAAAGGCAAACGGCGGAGAGATTAGTACCGTTAGGTTGACTTTTCAAGACGATGATCGGAATGGCTTTGGTCAAATCGTTGATTTTTTGGCTGAGGTCATTGAACAGGAGTCAATAGATCGCAAGCGCAGAAGAGAAGAGTGGGAAAAAGAGTACGGGGAAGATGCTTCGAACTAGATTTCTTCGGTTGAGCCTTTAGAATTAAACGCGTGAGTCTGGTGGTGACTTAGTTCGCGCGCTTGATCATCAAAACGTAAATTAATTTTCTTCGGAGTCGGTCCGAACGATCGGGAATTTAAGTAAATGGCTTTGATTCAATCTCTCTTTGGTTTATAGACATCATTTTTTGTTCGGGGCGCAGGGCCGGCCGTCAAGGTAACTCTGGAGAAGTTCGTCCATCTTTTTGACCCGCTCGGGGTACTTGGCGTAGAGGTTGTCGGACTGGCGCGGGTCTTCCTTCAGGTTGAACAACAACCCTTCATGACCTTTTCCGTATGCCTTGAGTCCGAAATGCTCCAAGTAGGCGGAACTTTCCCTCTTGGCCGCGCCGGTCGGGGCATTGATATAGACCCAATCCCCTTGCCGGAGGGCGAACTTTTTCGGAGAGGTGTTTTGCACGGTCGCCACGCGGAGGGGCTTGTCGTACTTCTCCCCCTTGAGGACGGGCAGTAGATCGTAGCTGTCGATAGCCTCTTTTTTTCCGAGGCGGTGTCCGATGATCTTGGCAAAGCTCGCCGCCAGGTCGACCTGGCTCACCACCTCGTCGGAAACCGAGCCCGGCTTGATTTTGCCGGGCCATTTGACGATGAAGGGCACGCGGTGCCCACCCTCGTAGACGTCGCGCTTGACGCCACGATACTTGCCCGAGCTCCATTGTTTGAATTTCTCCAGTCTTTCGAACGCATGGGTCTCGGGTCCATTGTCGGCGGAGAAGACGACCAAGGTGTTTTCCGCAAAGCCGTGTTTTTTCAAGGCGTTCATCACCTTGCCCACCATGGCGTCGGTCTCGATGACGAAGTCCCCGTAGTAACCGGCTTTCGATTTTCCGTGATAAGGCTTGTTGGGAACGATCGGGTAGTGCGGTGAATTGAAGGCGAGGTAAGCGAAGAAGGGTTCATCCTTTTTCTGTTTCGAAATCCACTCGACGGTCTTTTGGGTGATGGTGGGCAGGATGTCGTAGGGGTTCCAACTTTCGGCCATCGGTCCCGGCCGGAAGCTGCCGCCCCCGGCGAGGGGCCTGGATTTGATGACGGGCTGGGTGGGAATGGTGACAAAGCGGTCTCCCTCGATCCAACAATAGGGAGGGAAGTTAATGGTTCCGTCTCCAAAATAGTAGTCGAAGCCCTGATCTAGCGGACCGTCAGGAAAGCGTTTGGTCCAGTCATAGGACTCGGCCCGGGGATCTCCTTTTTTGGCACCCGGCTTACGAATGGCATCAAAGTCCCAACCAAGGTGCCACTTGCCGAAGCAGCCCGTGCGGTAGCCCTTTTTCTTAAACATCTTGGCGATAGTGAAATCTTCGGGTTCGAAAACCGTTCCACCAAAGGCTCCCACGATGCCGTGAAAGCGGCGCCAGTGGTGTTGTCCGGTCAGAAGAGCAAAGCGGCTGGGCGTACAGATTCCCGAGGAACTGTGCCCATCGGTGAAGGTCATTCCCTGAGATGCCAATCGGTCGAGGTGGGGTGTTTGAATCTTCGCCTTGGGATCGCCGTAGGAAACGTCGGCCACGCCCATGTCGTCGGCGTAGAGAATGACCACGTTGGGTCGTTCGGCGGCTTGACTAGCCGGAGCCAGAGAGAAGAAGAGGGCGAAGAAGAACCGATTCATTGCATTTGGTAAGGTTTGCTCAGTTTGTCTTTTCCATTGGTCAAGTCCTCGAGGGTGACGCGTACGAAAGTCATTTGGGTGCCGTTTTCGAAGAAAATCCCAATGTCCCCATTTTTACAGGCCGTGATCGCGGAGTAGGCAGCGGGGCCTTTTTCGAGGCATTTCTTATGGGCCCAGGTTCGTCCGTGGTCGTAGCTGATCGAAAGGACGAGGTTCTTCCGGCCTTTTTGACTGTGCGAGTTGACGAACAAAAGACGGTCCTTCGCATACCCATCCTTTTGGGAGGTATAAACCAGAGGTTCGGCATTGCAACCGGGGTCAGGCAGGTTGGTTTCTTTTGCGCTCACCCAGGTTTTGCCTTGGTCGGTCGAGCGGTGAACGTATCGATATCCCGAGCCGTTTACGCGGGCGTTGATCATCCAGGTTCCGTCACTCAGTTCGATGAATTTTGACTCGTTGGCCGGGGAGAACGGTGAAGTTTTTCTCAAAGCTCCCCAAGTCTTGCCCTGATCGGAACTCCCGAACAAGTAACCTGCTTTCCCAACGTGAACCACCGTGTGCGCGAGCAGCCCCGAGCGGGTCTGGGTTCCTCTTCCCGAGGTGACGAAAACAAAATCTCTTCTTGTCAGGTGACCGGGCAGTACCTCGTCCCGAATATCCTTCGGTTCGGACCAGGTCTTCCCATGATCGTCACTGGTTTGGAGGTAATACCGATAGTCGACCGCCGTTCTCGAAGGCCTCTCCTTGTTGAACTTGGTGTCGTGGTCGAGGTAGTTGTAAAAGCAAAAAATCCGGCCCGTTTTACGATCAAGGATCAAGGAGGCATCGGATCCAACCTCTCCGTCCGGGAAATCAGTCATGAATTCGATATCAGTCCAAGAGTTTCCGTTGTCCGAGCTTCTCTTGTAGGCAATGTCGATGTTGCGGGTGTGCTGAAGATCCCGGGTGGTGTTGCGGCGGGCATCGATCACCGCGAGGAGATCACCGTTCTTGGCCGTGATGAGGGCGGGAATCCGAAAGTACTTGGATCCACCGTCTCCCTGAGGGAAGATCACCTTGCGAAAAGCATTCGAAATAAGAGGGTGGTTTTGGGTGCTTTGATCGGTCTTCTGGCCATGGAGATTCAGGCTGACGAAGAATAGGGCTAATTGTGAAGTAAGAGGCAAGATTCGGTTTCGTATGAGCATGATCTCCGTAATTTATTTTAGATCAAAGGTATCACTTCGGCTTTTTCTTGTAGTCCTCTCTCCAAGCTTCCCACATCTTGGCAAGCTCGGCGGTTTTTTCCGGTCGTTCCTTGGCCAGGTTATTCGTCTCGGTTGGGTCGGCCTTCAGGTCGTAGAGTTCCCATGCCTTGCCGGCTCTCACCACTTTCAAATCTCCCTGCCGGACTGCGTTGGCCCGATTGAAGTGCCAGTAGATTTCCTTGTGGGGCTCGCGCTCTTTGCCCTTGAAGATGGGGAGGAGAGACTTCCCGAGCGGAGGCTTGGTCTTGTTGCCCAGGATCTTCTTGGGATACTTTGCTCCGGTGATGTCTCTAAAGGTAGCGGAGACGTCGATGATATGACCCACCTGATTGGTCATGCCAGGTTTGATTACACCCGGCCAATGAGCGATGAAGGGAGTGCGGATGCCACCCTCGTAATCGGTCGATTTGAACTTGCGGTAGGGAGTATTGC
>JAYOII010000247.1:0-4892 GCA_038118685.1 Opitutia bacterium | reverse complement strand
CCCCGGCAGCCGGGTGAACGTCGTATCTGGTGATGACAGGTCCGGTATGCACCTCTCCCATTTCGACTTCTATCTTGAATTGGGAGAGGGTTTCCTTCAGCCTTTTGGCTTTAAGCATATGATCTTCATCGTCGCTTGACTCCACTTCGGGTGGATCCATGAGAAGATCGGGCGTAGGAAAATGATAATCGCCTTTTCGCTCGGGAAACAAATCGGCCGCTTTTTCGGTTTTGGCCGCCCGTACGACTTTGAAACCATCCATGCCCGCATCCAGATCCTCCTGCGGGTCCGGATCCTTTTCAACACTTAGGGTAGGTTCGCTTTTTTCATTTGGGGAACTCTCGTCATCAATAGGTTCGGGAGTTTCCGCAGGTTCTTCCGGAAGTGGCTCGTCTTTCGCTTTCGCTTTAGGTTTTTTTGGCTTGGTTTTTTTGGAAGAGGATATCTCGGACTGCGTGACCGCGCCGCTCTCTTTTTGAAGCGAGACGTCTCCGAACAGCAAATCGTCCTCCTTTTCTTTTTCAAACCAAGAGAATTTCCACCTTTTTTTCGGGGACTTCTTTTCGGGGTCTTCCTTTGAACCTGATTCGACCTGGCTTTCCTTCGATTCCGGAACTTTTTCCTTATCTTCCTCCTCATCGGCTTTTTTCGGAAGCTGTTCTTTGACTGTCCGCCCAAGGCCAACAAGAGCGCCAAGTAATTTCAGAGGCTCCATCGAAAAGTGAACGCACAGGCTGCCCATCAAAACAAATGCCATCAATACGCTCGTACCCAATGCACCCATCCAATCCAGAAAGAAACCATTGTCATCGGAAGGCGTTTTCTTCCATCCATTGGTTTTGCTTTCGTAAATCCACCCTCTCTTTGGGTCCCACGGCAAACCCGAATAAACGATTGCCCCGATCGAACCGCCTGCTCCGTGTCTGAAAGTATCAGGGGCAAAAGCCTTCGCCCTGTCACCCGGATCCAAGGAGTAGTGCCTGACGTTGGCCAAGACCGAGATGGAAACGATAGCGGCAAAGATCGTAACCAATTTACGCGTTTTTTCCTTTGATGATTGTCTTGTCGCCCAAAGAAAAGAAACTGTCCCCAAAAGCCATGGCAAGAGCCACGCGGCAATTCCAAAAACAGCATACAGAAAGTCGGCTACCCAAAGACCCCCTTTGTTCAACAAAAGAGTTTTGTCAACGGGTGGATCTTTGTGCAGGCAGTCGGGATCGTATTCTATCAGCGCCACAAGCAACAGAATGGCCAGTACACCAACGACCACGGCAACCCAAAGTTTTTTGTCAGGTGTTAGGTTTTCCAAGCCTTTGCTTGATTCGGACCCAGTATTAACCAAAATAAGTCTCCTCCCATACGATTTGCCCTAAAGCAAACATGCTTCCACTTCACACATAATAGTATAGAAAAGGAATTCATGATGATTTTCAAGTTTGAACCGATCTACAAGGAGAGGGTTTGGGGGGGCACCAAGATCCGCGATCTTTTCGGAAGAGAGACCCCCGAGGGCTCCCTCATCGGGGAATCATGGGAAATCGTTGACAGGAAAGACGACAATTCGGTGCTCGCCAACACAAGCCACCGGGGTCTGACCCTTGCCGCACTGCTGAAAAGCGATGGGAAAAGCGTCATGGGACCGAATTGGGAACCAGGACGTCCGTTCCCTCTCCTCGTGAAGTGGCTTGATTGCTCGAAGCGGCTGAGCTTGCAGGTTCACCCCCCCGGCAAGATTGCGAAAAAATTATCTGGCGAGCCGAAGACGGAAAATTGGTATGTCGCGGAAGCATCCTCAGACGCCGGACTTTTCATCGGGCTCAAAAAAGGAACTTCCCCGGATGATTTTGGCCAAGCGGTCGAGGAAAAGACGGTGGAAGCCCTCTGCCATCGGGTACAATCCAAAAAAGGCGACTCGATTTTGGTGGAAAGCGGAAGGCTGCACGCGATTGACGCCGGCAACTTAATCCTCGAAATCCAACAGAATTCTGATACGACTTATCGGGTATACGATTGGGGAAGACTTGGCTTGGACGGACAGCCGAGAAGCTTGCATATCGAAGAATCGATGCAATGCATTGATTTTAACGATTTCGAGCCAAAACCCATGACCACCATGAACGAGAAAGGCATGGAGGTCATTTCTGACTCCGATCATTTTCGCATTAAAAAATTCAATCTCACGAAAAATAACACGGTAAAGCTAAAAGACTCCAATTCAGGCCCAATCATGATTCACGTACTCGAAGGCAAGCTGTCGGTCCATGACGTCAAAATGCAAAAGGGGGAACATGCCCTCTGCCCTTTTTCCAGCAATTGTTTCATTTCTCCTTTGGAGAATTCAAGCATTTTGGTAACGGATCGATTTGGCTGAAACCACTTCCTCGACGAACCCTTTTGTCTGGACTCGAATATTCCTCCCTTTTGCATAACTACCTGAATTACCTTACTCAAAAAAATGGAAAAAGAAGAAAACTTACCAACCCCTGAAAACGAAGACCCCGTTGAATCCGATTCCTCGGAGGCGGAGCAAACCGACAAGCAAACCGATGAAGAGAAAGATGAATCGGTTGATCGACTGAAATCAAAATTAGACGATGCGTATGGGAAACAAGACGACCTGAAGAGCAAGTATCTCCGGTCCGTGGCAGACTTGGAAAATCTCAGGAAACGCTCGATTCGCGATAGGGAGGACGCCGTTCAAAGGACAAGGTCGCAAATAATTTCGGACCTTCTTCCCGTTATTGATGCTTTTCAACTCGGCTTTGCGGAAGCCAAGAAACACGAACAATCGTCCAATTTTGCTGAAGGTTTTTCCATGGCCATGACAATGATGGAAACGACTTTGTCAGAATATGGGCTGAAAGTCATCGATCCGACCGGCGAAAAGTTCGACGCCAAGTTGCACGAGGCCATAGGATACGAGGAAAGCGATGACTGCGAGGAGGGACACGTCATCACGACCGTGAGAACCGGTTACCGGATTGGAGAGCGTCTCCTCAGACCGGCTTCTGTAATCCTGGCAAAGGCATCGTCTGGCGAAGGGAAGGCGGATTGATTTGCGAATCCAATTGGTATTCGAATAAGTTACGGAAACGAACATGTCAGATAAAGACTACTATGAAGTTCTCGGAGTCGATCGGGCCGCAAGTGAGGACGAGATAAAAAAAGCCTACCGAAAACTTGCCGTCAAGTATCACCCGGACAAAAACCCCGGCGACAAAGAGGCAGAAGAGAAATTCAAGGAAATCTCAGGCGCCTTCGAGGTCCTCAAGGATCGTGACAAGAGGAGAAAGTACGATCAATTCGGTCACGATGCCTTTCGGGGTGGTGGGGCTGCTTCGGGAGGAGTCGACCCATTCGACCTTTTCAGGGACGTCTTTGGTGGCGGTGGTGGCGGCGGTGGCGGTTTCGGGAGTATTTTCGAAGATTTCTTCGGCGGAGGCTCTGCTTCGGGAGGCATGGAGCAAAGAGGTGCCGACTTGCGTGTTTCCGTCGAAATTACTCTCGAGCAAGCGGCATCAGGCGTAGAAAAGGAGATCAAGTATCAACACCACGCCGAATGCTCTTCCTGTTCCGGAAGTGGAGCGGCATCGGGTTCAGGGAAGATCATGTGCTCGACCTGCGGTGGTGTCGGTCAAGTCGCATCCAACCAAGGTTTCATCAGCATCAGGAGGACATGCCCTACTTGCGCCGGATCCGGAGTGATGATTGAAAACCCTTGCTTAGAATGCAAGGGCGAAGGAAGAAAAAGGTCACCTACGAAAATCAAAGTGAACGTCCCGAAGGGAGTTGGAGATGGAAACAGGTTGTGTTCGAGAGGACGGGGTGACGCAGGGCCAAGAGGCGGACCATCAGGCGATCTTTATGTTGACGTTAGGATCAAGTCCCACGAATTTCTCGTTAGAGATGAAGACGATCTTTTTCATGAAATGATGATTCCCTTTACCCTTGCTACTCTTGGCGGAGTGGTTCAGGTTCCAACTTTGGATGGAAAAGTTTCTTTGAAAATTCCGTCGGGAACTCCCTCCAACAAGACTTTTCGAATCAAGGACAAAGGCATGCCCAACCTTCGCTCACCCTCTAGAAAAGGTGATCTTTACGCGAAAGTCATTATTCAGGTGCCGAAAAAACTGACGAAGGAACAACGGGAAAAATTAGTCGAGTTCGGAAAATCTTGCGGAGACAAAGACTTGTCCGCAGAGGAAGGTTTCATGGGCAAGGCAAAACGTTTTTTTGAAGGAGAGAATTGACCGGAAAACCGCAAGAAAACGTTGCCAAGGTATTTTCGACTTCTCTCGACGAAGCCGTTCGCTTTAGGGAGGATGCCAAAAATTCGGGCAAAACCTTTGTCCTCACCAATGGATGTTTTGACCTTCTGCACTTCGGACACGTAAGCAGTCTGACCGAAGCTTCCAAGCTAGGTGATTGCCTTTGGGTCGCAATGAATTCCGACTCCAGTGTCCGTAAACTCAAAGGCAAGCACAGACCCATTATCCCAGAGGCAGAACGTGCCTGCTTGCTCGCCTCTCTCACTTGCGTTTCAGGGGTCACGCTTTTTGAGGAAAGAAAATTGGTCAGAGAAATCCTTGCCTTGCAACCCGACGTATACGTCAAGTCGGGTGATTACACGGAAGATTCAATCGACCCAGAGGAAAAGGACGCTCTCCTTGAGGTCAAGGCATCCATAAAGTTCGTGCCCTTCGTTCAAGGCGCGAGCACGACTTCGCTGATCAAAAGGATTCAATCGCTTCCAACCGTAGCGCAGGCGCCTTTATGAAGACAGTAATTCTAGGTTCCGGCCAAGGCACGAATGCCCAAGCAATCCTTCAAGCGAAAACCAGTCAACTTTTGGGAAACGCCGAGATCGTCGCTATCTTGTCGGACAAACGGGA
>JAYOII010000246.1:0-4896 GCA_038118685.1 Opitutia bacterium | reverse complement strand
CGTTCCTTCGCTTCCTCTGCCTTGCGATGCGCTTCGTGTAAAGCGCTTACCTGCTCGGAACGAAAGTTCGTCCGGTTTTTCCAGTCGTTATGGGCATTGGAATGGGAAAGATGATTCTGCTTGGCTTGGGCAAGAGCCTGAGTTTTCGCGTCCTGGTCCTTTTGCTTGTTGGTCTTGTCGAGGGCCTTCGCCTTTTCCTCGGTTTGAGCTTGTTGAAGGGAGGCTTGGGCCTTTTGCAAGTTCGTCAAGGCACTTGCGAGGGTGGTGTCGGCCAACTTTGCTTTCATGGCTGATTCCGTCTCCTTCTTGACCGCAAGGGCTTCGGCTTGGGCGAGGGGAGCCTGCTTGCTCCGGGCCACGCCCAAAGCTTTCTCGTGATTGTTCTTTTGGGATATGGCTTGGGCCAAGCGAGCGGAAAGTTGCGGCGGGTTTCCACCCAATGATCCGATCTTCTTGCCGTCACTCGTTTGCCAAACGGATATTTCTCCGGACCAATCGCCTGCAATGATCCGTGAACCATCATGGCTCAACCGGGTTTCCATGGCGATTTCCTCAAAACGCCCGAGGGTTTTCAGGGCCTTGCCGTCTCCATCCCAATACTTCACCGTTTTGTCACGTCCGGCGGTCGTAATTTTGCCTTTTTGGTCATAGTGAGCCGAAAGGGTTCCGATCCCATGAGCGTTCCAAGATCTGACCTGCTTGCCGTTGACCATTTCCCAAATCCTTACGGACGAATCCTCGGAAGCGGACAACAAAACGTTCGAGTCGGCTCGCCAACTAAGACTAGTGATAGCCTTATTATGCCCGTCGAGGGTATAGAATGCATTGCCCGTACGGGCTTCCCAAACGTGCAATCCGCCGTCCCGGTCACCGGTTGCCAACAAAATCCCGTCCGGAGAGAATTGTACTTGGGTGACCCATTCGGAGTGCTTTTTGATTTGGTAGAGGATTTCCCCACTCGCCAAGTCGAAGACTTTCACCACTTTGGAAGGTCCGCCGATTGCGACGAGCGATTGATCGGCCGAAAGATCCGCTGTAAGAATCGTGTCGTATTCCTCGCCCAAGGTCAGTATGCGCTTGCCGGTCTTGAGATCCCATCCTGCGACCCGTCCGCTTTTTCCTCCTCGTCCCCCGCTGGCGAGCACGATTTTCCCATTTCTGCTGAAGGACAAAGACTCGATGAAACCTTCGGGGAAGGGAAGAATGCCAAGCAGGCGGAGAGTTTCGGTATGGTAGAGAAGAACCTGCTTTTGTCCGGCGACCGCAACGATCGGTGACCAAGGGGCGGTCGCCATGGCGGAGGGGGCAAAGGCCCGGTTTGAAACCACGCTGGGTTCGAGGGACAAATACTCGGGCATGGGCGGAGGGCCTTCCGGTTTTCCCAAGGTAGCCGAACCGAGCGCCAAGTTGACCGAGGACTTCTTTTTGACCATCGGTTTTCCGGAAGCGGTGGGAAGCAATCCCTGATCGATCCAGAGCTTGATCAAAGCTAGTTTCGGGTCGGCGATCTTCCCGCCGTTCGGAGGCATGTGAGGCTCTTTGAGGCGGGCGGCCAAGAGATAAAGCAAACTGTTGGATGATTCACCCGGCAAAGCGACCTCCCCGGAACTTCCTCCGGCGAGAATTCCATTCATGCTGGTCAGGTCGAGTCCACCCCTGGCCTTGTCCGGGTTATGGCAGGAATTGCATGATTCCTCGAAGAGCGGAATGAGGTCGTCTTCGAAGTTTGGCTTTTCCGGGCTGGCGTCAAGGGCATGAACAAGGAAAAGCGAGCTGGCTAAGGTTAGGTTCCTGAACGAAGAATTCATGATTGGACTGGATCGCTTGGAATGAGCGACTTCAAATGCTAGTGGTTAAAGATGAACTCCTTTGAGTTGAGAAGGGCCCAAAAGACGTCTTCCAAAGGTTCGACTGGAGATTCCGATCCGACAAGGGCCGCAAGTAGGTTGGCTTTTTCCGCGGCTCTCGGCTTGCGGGAATAGCAGCGGGCATACAGATCGTCCAGAATTGCTTCCGGGCTTTTTCCTTCCTTGAGTAATTCCGAGACGACCTTGCCCTGTTTGATACGGGTGTTGGTGGCTTCGCCGTTGAGGAGGTGGAGAGCCTGAGAAAGGCTGGGTTCCATGATCACTTCGCATGAACAGACCGTCTCCCGCGTAGACCGCCCGAAGGTGGTGAGGAAATAATTGCTGACTCTTCCGTCTGCGATCTGAATGGCCTTGGCTCCGAGGGGCAGACCCTGGAATTTGTTCTTGGTCTCGGTGACTTGTGAAATTGCGTCCAGAAGGACTTCGGCCCGTAATCTTCTTAGATGAGAACGAGCGAAGTTACGCAGGTCGTCTTTGTTCGATTCGGTCGTGGCGCTCGACAATTGATAAGTTCTCGAATTACAGACGTCCCGAACGAGTTTTTTGAAGTCGTAGTTGTAATCGGTGAATCGCTTGGCTAGTTCATCGAGCAGTTGTGGGTTGGAGGGCGGATTGGATACCCGGACGTCGTCCACCGGTTCGATGATTCCCTTCCCGAAGAAGTGGGCCCAGACTATGTTTGCCAAATTGCGGGCGAAGAAGGGGTTCTCCGGGGATGCCAACCAGTCGGCCATGACGGCGCGCCTGTCCGAACCCCGCTTAATTTCAGGAGCTTCTCCCCCGAGGAACTTGGGAGGCAAGGGTTTGTTGTGGATCGGGTGATTGATTTCGCCGCTCTTGCGGTTGTAGATTATGGATTCTCGAGGATCGGCCGCTCTTTTGCGACCGATCTGACTGAAGAAAGAAGCGAAAGAGTAGTAATCGTCTTGGGTCCACTGGTCGAAAGGATGGTTGTGACATTGGGCGCATTGAATCCGCATGCCCATGAAGACTTGAGCTACGTTCTCGGTGATTTTCAAGCCATCACGTTCGACTTGGTAATAATTCGTCGATGGATTGACGAAGGTTCCGCCGGTCGAGGTAAGCAACTCACGGACGATTTGATCCATCGGAACGTTGTTGGCAATCCGCTCCTTCAGCCAATTGAAATAAAGCAGGGTCGATTTGTAGCTCATGCCTTGGTTCTCATCCGTTTGGATTTGGAGAAGCTCTGCGAATTTCATGACCCACATCTCGGTGAATTCTTTACGTTCGAGGAGGCGGTCGATCAATTTGGCTCGCTTGTCCGCGGAGGCGTCAGCCATGAATTCATCGTAGGTTTTCTGATCGGGGAGGGTACCGGTGATGTCGAGAGTGACGCGACGGACGAACACCTCGTCCGAGCAAAGATCCGAGGGGGTGATGCGCAATTTGTGCAGTTTGTCGTGCACGAGAGAATCGACGTAATTGTTGACCGGTGTTTCGGGTCGCTTGTATTTGAGGTCTTCGGGAATGACGACCACCTGAATGCCTACGGTGAAAACGTTGAAACGGGCCATCACGAAGGCCTCTCCTCTTTTGTCAGCCGTAACCAATCCTTTCTCGTCGACCGCGGCCGAAACGTCGTTGCTGGATTGAAACACGGTCAAGGGGGTGACGTCACGGGTGGTGCCGTCCGAGTAGTGAGCAAGCACCGTCATTTGTTGAGAGGCACCGGAGCCTTCCAAAAGGGCGGCCGGTGGAAACAACTCGATTCGATCGGGCTTTGCAATGTCCTCGGGGTCTTGCGGAGCACCGTCTCGCAGCCAACCAACCAAGGTTTGCCAATGTTTGCTGTTCTTATCGAACAATTTTCCACCGGTGTGCGGGACCGCTTCGATGGCTTTTTCGACAAGCAAACTTTCCTCCGGAATAGCCAAGTTAATGCGCCGGGTTCCTTCCTCACGGGTGATCCTGAAGTGGTCGCCTTTCGGGTCGTATCCGAACAAAGAAAGCATGAAACGATCCTGCCCCCGGGCCGATCCATGGCAGGATCCCGTATTGCAACCTGCCTTCATGAATACGGGCATGACGTCGAGGTTGAAGCTGATCGGCCTTTCGGTCGAAGCACCCTGAACTTCGATCGGGATGATTTTGGTTTGACCTTCAAAGGTGACCTTGAGCTCGGTTTTGCCGTCCTTGAGTGGATGGAGAATCATATCTTTCCAATCGACAATCCCAGGTTGGCTGATGGCAAAAGAGGATTCCCGCGTGACGTCCCGCGTGACGTCGTCATCGTATTTGGCTTGGACCACGATGGAGTTGAAATCTTCTTTGGACTGCAAGCGAATGGCCGGAGGATAAGCTTCGAGCTGTGTAAGTTTTTTGCTGCCGGCCTTTTTTCTCAAAGTCAAGGAACGTTCCGATTGGGCATGAAGTTGATAGCCGCTCGGCCAATTTGCGCCGGTTTGGATCCAACGGGTGAGAACGTCCTTTTGGGCTTCGGAAAGGGGGCCGTCTTTGGGTGGCATGATTTCATCGTCGTCGGCGGGAAGATTAACCCGTTCGAGAAGAAGGCTCTTGGCCAAATCTTTGGCGACGAGAGAGGGTCCGGAATCGCCCCCTTTCTTCGCAAACTGAGGAGTGTCTAGGCGAAGATCTCCCTTCTGTTTGTCCATGCCGTGACATTGAATGCATGAGGCTTCCAATATGGGTCGGACTTCTCGGTGAAAGTTCGGGGCCACGATCGGCGGAGGGGCAGGGGGAGAGGGTTGAGCCACCTGTTTTACGGGTGCCTTGGAGGGAACCACGGGGGCGTTGAGTGGCTTGGGAGGTTGCGTTGTCGGCGCCTGCGATGGCTTGGCTACGGAAGGTGGCGTGGGTTCGGGGGCTTTTGCCTTGGGAGCGGACTTGTCAGGTGGATTGGGCGCCTCTTGGGCGCCAAACAAAAAATTTCCACCGGCAAAGAGAATAAGGATGTAAAAAGTTCTCAAGTTCACTTCGACCCACCTTGCGCCGCCAACCTGAGTAGCACAAGCCTGCGGAGGGGTTATTTCTTGGCGGGCTTGGG
>JAYOII010000245.1:0-4906 GCA_038118685.1 Opitutia bacterium | reverse complement strand
TGAGCTTGGCGTTTTCCTCCTGCAGGGAGATGAGCTCGAGGTAATCTTCGTACGGTTTGCCGGGCAAATCCCGGATAATCTCGCGTTCGGCTGTGACAATCAATTGCTTCACCTTCGATGCTTCCCTTGATTCGGGCTTAAGAAGAAGATAGCGGCGGAAGTGATAGATCGAGGAAACGGGATCCTTGCGGGACTCCAAAGAGAGTAGAAGCCGGCCTGCCTCAAGATGTGATTTCGGACACTCGACCATTCGCCGGGTCACGGAGAGAAATTCGTCCAGAGCTTCCTCTTCTTTGCCTACTTTCAGGTACGAGCGACCCCGGTCGAATGCCGGATCATCTTCTTCGTCAATCACGGGACCACTGGGACCGCAGGAGTTCAAGGCAAGCAAGGCAAGGGTTGCCCAAGCAATGGAATTGCCAAAGTTCAAGTTCATTCGCCCAGATAAGTGAAGATCAGCTTTCGTGAATGCGGGGCTTTCCTATGTTCCCAAAGAAACAACCCCTGCCAGGTGCCCAGCTCCAAACGCCCATCGGCAAAAGGAATGTTCTCGCTTGTCCGGGTCAAGGCCATCTTGACGTGAGAAGGCATGTCGTCGGGTCCCTCGAGGGTGTGAACGAAATAAGGGTAATCCTCCGGAACCAAGTCCTCCATGAAGCGTTCCAAGTCAACCCGGGCGGTTGGATCTGCGTTTTCCATGAGAACGAGACTACAGCTGGTATGCTTCAAAAAAACGCATACTGAACCATCCGAAAGGCCTGACTCACTCAAACCTTCGGAAACCGCATCCGTAATTTCGTAAGTCCCCTTCCCCCTGGTTCGAATCCCCCAATCTTTCTTGAAAACACCCATGATCAAATCAACGACAAGTTATCTTTAGCCCAGCAAATCGTTTTTGGCAAGGACTGAGGAAACCAAGTCAGTTGGCTCAACATCGCAGCTCGGTTTCAGAATTGAGCCAAAGTCGAAGTGATTCGACAAGAGGAACGAGCTCGGCGGATACCTTGCTTTTGGTTCCCACCGGATGAGCCAATACGGAACGGGCAATCGATTGATCGCTTTTCGCCAAGCCGGGGAGCCAGGCTTGCTTGACCGGGAGACCCTCGTTTTGAGCAAAGAGAAAAAGAGCTTTGAAAAAAACAGAACGAGGGTCCCCCCCCTCGCACAACCTCAAGAGAGCAATTTCCAGCAAATTGAAAAGAGGCTGTGGCTCGAGAAGGAGACGACCGTTGTTCAGATACAGCAAGGCTAGATCGGAGGCTGCCTGAAATCGATCGTGCCGAAGCGCCAACTCGCGCCTTTTGGCAAGAACGCGGGATTCGCGAACAAAAGGTAGCCCGGTGGTCTGAGCTTTCTCAAGGACAAGCTCCACCTGATCGAAAAGATCCGGAGGGGAAGGTGATTTCCCTCTTCTTTTGCGCAAGAGAGCCACTTGCAAGCCTTCCGACTCACAAAAGACACTGAATCGCAAATGATTTTCACCTGTCTCCACCCGGCCAAGAACAATCCCTTCGATCGTTTGAGCAGGTGAGGCCATGCCCGCCGTCAATCCTTTGCGGAATCGCTATCCGAAGGTTTTTTCCGAGCGGGCTTTCGAGCGGGCGATCGGGGTTTCCGATTTCCCGAACCCGCAGTGGATCTCTTTCCTTTGCCTTTGGCTGGGGAGCCTTTGGTTTTCGATTTGGCAACAGGCGGGCTCACCGCACCTCCGGATATCAGCATTTTCATCCCCTCGCCCACCGTCATATCAAGGGAATAGATGTCACTTCGGGGCAAAAGCAAAAGAAAACCACTCGTGGGATTGGGTGTGGTGGGAACGAATACGTTGGTCAGCTTTTTTCCTGTAGATTGTTCGATTTGGGTCGATGCTTCGGTGGTTACGAATCCCAGCACGTAACAACCGGTTCGCGGGTACTCGATTAAGACAACCTCGTTGAATACCGCCCTGTTTTCCTTGCCGAAAGTCTCGACGATTTGTTTGGCCGAACGGTAAACCGTGCTTAGAAACGGAACCTTGTCGAGTATTTTTTCGGTTAAGTTTATGAAAACTCTTCCAAGAAAATAGTTGGAAAGAAATCCCAAGAGCGTAAGGGCCAAGACACCAATCAAAAGGCCTAGGACAGCCAAAAGGGTTTCCATGCCGAAGAAAACACTTTCTTGCTGGAGCCCAAGCTCGTATGCCAATTTGGTGACCGGTTCCTCAAACAAGCCGAGAAGGAAGTTGAGGACGAAGATGGTCGTGCCCAAGGGAAGGAAAATAATCAAACCCGTTAAAAACGCGTTTCTAAATTTTCTCGAAAGACTGTTCGGTTTTACGGACACAAGAACTCTCGCTATTCTCCTTCACCTTCTGGAGCGAGCAGAAAATCAGGCCAAAGCCCAAGATTTTGCACAAAGTCGAGGACCTTCCGTTCCTCCCGGCGCATGATTTTTCGGTCTTCAGCCTCCTTGTCGTCGAATCCAACGAGGTGCAACCAGCCATGAATCAGGTAAAGGGCAAGTTCCTGCGCGAACTCAAGCTCGCGGTTTGCGGCCTCCTCGATCGCCTGATCCACGGAGACGCAAATCTCCCCAGCCATACCTTCGACAGGATCAGCGGGGAAAGTGATGACGTCGGTGGGGCGAAAGTCCTTCAGAAAATCTCCATGAATTCGGGAATGGCTCGCCCGGTCTAGGAAAGCCACCGACAAACTGCCCGAACAATCATGCCGATGAAGGGCAAAAATCTTTTCGAAAAAACGGTCTATCGATTCCCGGGAAAAGCTCAGTGATGGGTAAAGGTTGTTTACTTCGACTGTGAGTGCCCGAACCATGCCACGTCAACCCCGCTGGAAAGGGGCGTTGGAGCTTCTGCGGTGCTCCTCTTTGCCCTTTTCATCTTCCGGGTACTCAATGCGAGAATGCAACATGTTGAGCGAAGTCTTGAGGAAGCTTTCCTTTATTTTTGAAATTTCCTCCAGGGTGAGCGGACACTCGTCCAACTGCCCGTCCTCCAAGCGGTCCTGAAAAATATTCTCAAGCAATTCTTCCACGCTGTGGTGAGTGACTTTCGGCAAACTTCGAGTAGCGGCCTCGACGGAATCGGCAAAAAAGATTATCGCGCTCTCCTTAAACCGGGGTTTGGGCCCGTCATACCTGTAGGTCGATTCATCAGGTTCGCCCTCCGGTTCGCCGTAAGGAAGCTTTTCCTGTTTAAACCGCTGCTTGGCCTGATGGTAGAAATACTTGACCAGAGTCGTTCCATGATGCTGGCGAATTACGTCGCGAATGACCTTCGGCAATCGATGCTCGCGAGCCATCTCGAGCCCCTCCTTGACGTGACTCTTGATGATCAAAGCGCTCATCGCCGGGTTCTGTCTGGAATGAGGATTTTCAAAGCCTCCTTGATTCTCCGTAAAGTAATCGGGCTGACTCATCTTGCCAATGTCATGAAAGAGCGAACATGCCCGGCACAAGATTGGATTGGCCTTCACGGCCAAGGCGGCGTTTTCGGACAAGTTGGCAACCATAAGACTGTGATGGTAAGTACCGGGAGCTTCCACTTGCATTCTCCTAAGCAAGGGATGGTTGAAGTCCGTTAGCTCGAAGAGAGTCGCGTCAGTCGCTACCTTGAAGGCATTCTCGACCAGGGGCATGGCCCCAAGAACAAGCCCCCCGGTAAAAACGCCGACGACCAAGGATGCGATGGCATGGTTCACGGCAACCCCGCCGTTCCCCGCGGCCAGGCCGAAACAAAGCGCCATGACTGCTCCGGTAAGCCCGGCCATCGCTCCCGCCTTGAGAACGCTTCCCCGCAATCGCACGTCCCGGCAAAAATACGTTCCCACCAGAGCCGAACTAAGCGAGATCGAAAGAGCCTCGATACCGGCATTCTGCATGGAAGCATGAAAGATACTCGCCATTAGCGCCGAAAGAGCTCCCATGCGGGGTCCCACCGTAATCATCACGACCATGGGTGCGAAGGCAATGGGCATAAAATAAGGCAAAAGGCCAGTAAGCAAAGCATTGCCCCCGAACAAGTCGGTGCCTCCGAGCTCAAGTATTATGCGCGACAAGCCCAAATTAGTCAAAATCGCGATTGCCACGATGGTCGAGCGGGCGGCGTCCTTCCAAAAATTAGGCAGAACCAAGCTTACGTAGACAACCGAAAAAAGAAAGGTGGCAAAAGTAACGAAAACCCTCTTGGGAAGAAGATCCATGTCCTTGATTTTGCCATCGAGGTATTTCTCGTATTTCTCGAGCGTAAGCTCGTCCACCTCGAATCCCTTTTCAAGAATTTTATCGCCTTTCATCACGGATACTTTGGGCTGATCCATTTCTTGAATGGCCCGATCCTGAGCATCTGCGGTGGCCGTCTTGTCGATTGTCGTCAAGAAAAGCCCTTTGTTTGCAAAACCCGAAAAAGTGGCGGCCATCCCGTCTCGGAACTTCAGGGCTGCGACAGATGCGTTTTCATCGGAGCTTTGAATCAAATCGGAGAGAAGCAAACCATCTTCGGGAAAAGGTCCGTCATTTTCCAAATGCAACTGAAGTTCTCTCAAATAATGGGAAAGCCCGTCATGCTCTTCCCTCAAGTCCTCGGGTTGCAAATTGAAACGCAAGCCATCGAAAAGGCTGGTGATGACGATAAGGCGATCCGCAAGATCGGTCATCATGTCTTTGATTCTCGCAGTGGCATTCGCTTCCGAAATGAACTTTTGGTCGGAAGACGGAAACTTCACCACCCCGGTGTTGTGAATTTGCCCAAGGATTTTCCCCAAATAATCCAAGAGATTCTCATCTTGAGAAAAATCACGCCAGTATGTGAGCATCTTTATTTCCTCATCCGTAACCACCAATTGGAATTTCGCCTTCAGTTCGTCTTTGAGCCTGTTTTGTTCAATCGCCCGGTCGTCCACTTCCATGG
>JAYOII010000244.1:0-4910 GCA_038118685.1 Opitutia bacterium | reverse complement strand
CTGCTCGCGAGACGAACCGGACCCACCGTGAAAAACAAAATGAATCGGCTTGCCCGTCAGGCCGTGCTTTTCCTTGAGAAATTCCTGTGAATTCAGAAGAATCTTCGGAGTAAGTTCCACGTTTCCGGGCTTGTACACGCCATGAACGTTCCCAAAGGCCGCGGCCACTGTGAAACGGTTGCTGACTTGGGAAAGCACCTCATAGGCCTGATTGACTTCCTCGGGTTGCGTGTAGAGGCGGGAGCTGTCGATATCGGTGTTGTCCACGCCATCTTCCTCGCCACCGGTTACCCCAAGCTCGATCTCAATGGTCATGCCGAGCCCATTCATTCTCTCGAAATAATCCTTGCTGGTTTGCAAGTTGTCTTCAATTGGCTCTTCCGAAAGGTCAAGCATGTGGGAGCTGTAAAGCGGCTTGCCTTCGCGCTCATGAAACTTTTCTCCGGCATCAAGCATCCCGTCCACCCAGGGCAAAAGCTTGCGGGCGGCGTGATCAGTGTGCAGGATTACGGGGACGTCGTAAGCCTTGGCCATGGCATGAACGTGCATGGCTCCCGAGACCGACCCCGCCACCGCGGCTTGCTCATTTTCGTTGGAAAGGCTTTTGCCCGCGTAGAACACTCCTCCCCCATTGGAAAACTGGACCATTACGGGTGAGTTTACCTGGGCAGCTGTTTCCAGCACGGCGTTTATGGAACTCGTGCCCACTACGTTGACCGCAGGCAGGGCATACTCGTTGTCTTTGGCATCTTCGAAGATCGCTTGAACAGCATCTCCGGTAATGACTCCTCCGGGAAATTTTTTACTCATATGTCAGGTGGTTAGAAATACGGTTGAAAAGAAGATTCACCATATCTTCGACTCGCAGGCAAAACAAAAGTTCGGAGATCATGCCCCGAAAAGGCTCAATTTCCAGCCAGAAGTTCGCTGATGTCGTCCGAACCCAAAGCTTTCTCGACTTCATCAAGCTTGATGAAAGTGGTCCTCGTATGGGGCAGCTTGTACCTTTTGAATACGCCTTTGGCCAAAAGGTAATAAAGCTTTCTTGAAGACACCCGCAAAACCTTCGCCGCCTCGGAGACCTTGAGGATTTTGGGAACCGGAGGCTTGCGTAGTTCATCGAGATGAGATTCTTGTTTTTGAAAGGATCGTTCCATGCTGTCCAACCTGGACTCCATGCCGTCCAGGCGGTCCTTGATCTCGGTCAGGGCGAGAAAGATCACTTCGTTTTCGATTTCATTCGCATTGGGCACGCCCAATTCCCTCTCCTTTTCGTTTTGGAAGCGAACCGCGTCAATCCTGCTTCCAAAGAACTTCCTGTGCCGTTTTTTCCTGTCAACCCAAGTTATGCAATGAGGGGATGCGCGATTCTTCGCAAAGGAGTAAGATACTTTCATAGTAAAATTTGAGTGTTGAAACGCCCGAGCGGAATTCGTTATGAAACTTATCGACCTATCAATCCTTAGAACAACCCCCCATGAGCGACAAGAACTTTCCAGACGTGATTCATGAGATTCATGCAAAAGACGACAGGTTCGGCAAAGGCGCCTACTATTTCATACGCGAAGCGCTTGATCATACCCTGAAATCCATGGAAAAAAGCAGGGGCAAGAACAAGGGCCATGTTTCGGGAGGTGAATTGCTTGAAGGAATAAAAGATTACGCCTTGGAAAGATTCGGCCCGATGACCTTGACCCTCATGGACCATTGGAACGTCAAAAAATGCAGGGACTTCGGAGACATTGTCTTCAACCTTGTGGATCATGGAATCCTTGGAAGAACCGAGAACGATTCTCTGGCCGACTTCGAAGGTGGATACAATTTCCAGGAGGCCTTCGAAGGCCCCTTTTTGCCAAGTTCGTCCGACGAACCCATCGACGGTTCGGCGGAACTCAACTAGCAAGGATCATTTCCCTCCGAAAAGATAGTAGAGGAGGTAAACCAATGCGATCAACCCAAGGCCCTGATAGAGACTCTTGAGCCGGGAAGAATTCGAACCACTTCCAAACGCCCCTCCGTCATACTTTTCACTGCTGCGGGCGCTGTCGCTTTCATCTTCGGCGTCAGGATTGCATGCGGGGCAGGAATCTCCGTCTGCGTCATGCCATTCGAAATCACAATGAGGACAGATTCGGAACATTCAGCCAGGATAAAGTCGGATCTTTGCAATACGAGAATAATCTTGATTTTACTTCAATTACGTTAGGAAATCAGGGAGCTTTGCCCATGCTTTCCAAACAATTCACTTGCCCTTTTTTCCCTTTATGGAATCCGACTCGTTGGATCGGATTTTGCATCGTTAGTTTAGTCATTCTGCAGATGCACATCGCAAAAGGCAAAAACTCCATTCTCCAAGAAAGTTTGGCCTCCATCCAGTCGAAGGCTTTGGCCGGCGACGTACACTACCAAGGAACCCTTGCCATTTTTCACAAGTTTGGGGAAAAGGGCTTGGCCGTAGACTTGACGGAAGCGGAGAGGTGGGCGAAATTGGCCGCTCAAAAGCGGGGCTCCATCGGTTTGTGCACGTTGGCGGCTTTGGAATTGGAACGGGGAAACTCTGAACGGGGACGCTTCCTCTATGATGAGGCATATTTGCACTCCAACTTAAGGTCAGTCGCGAAACACCAAGACCCGATTGCCCTGTTTTGCATGGGCATGATTGAAATCGACAACCCTCCCCGGAATTTCGCCAAGGGGATCCGGGAACTCTCAAAATCCGCAGAATTGGGTTTTGCCACCGCCCAGGCAACTCTAGGGATGATCTATTTTTCGGGGATCGGGGTAAAAAAGAACCCGGAATCGGCCATCAAATGGTGTTCCCGGGCCGCCCGTGACAAACTTCCTCTTGGTATGTTCTACTTGGGCATGGCCTACTCGATTGGAGACGGCGTCGCCCAGAATGATGACTACGCGTTACGATGGATCCGAGCCGCCGCCGATCGTCAACTGACGATGGCTCAACTTACCTTGGGCATGAAATTAGCGACCGGAGACGGTACGGAGAAGAACTTGGAATCCGCTGTAAAGTGGCTTGAAAAAGCTGCATCTCAGGGAAAGTCCCCCGAAGCCAAACTACAGCTTCGAAGGTATGAAAACCAGCTTTACCGTATGAGAAACCCTCCGGCCGCCTATATTCCCGATGAGCAAAAGAAGTCTGCCATTCAAATTGCCCAAGGGAAAATCCTCGAACCGAATCCGTCTCGCGAAAAAAATATAGATTTGCCCCTGACCGAAGAACCGCAGGGCATCCGCTTTTCTCCTGCCTCTCCTTCCTCTCCAGGCCATAGTCCGTCAAAGATCACCGACTTGACCAAGGATGGCCTCAAGGAGGCAGCCTATGACGGCGATCTCTTGGCTACCAAGAAACTCGGACTCAAGCACTATGCCGACAAGAACTTCAAGGAGGCGAAAAAATGGCTCGAGATTGCAGCCATCAAGAAAGAGCCGGAAGCCATGCGCTATCTTGGCATTCTTTATTTTATGGGCCAAGGAGTTGAATTGGATTACGAGCAGGCTACACAGTGGTTTGCCGAAGCCGTCCGGGCAGGAGATCTGGAGTCAACCAGATACCTCCGAATCGTAAAGCAGTTCAAAAACTGATTAATGCTCCAAAGCCCACCTTTTCAAACCAAGGGGCTTTGGATTTCGAACCGACCACTCAATGGCGGGCAATGACAAAACCGATTCGATTATTCAGCCCAAACGGCATCCCTTAAATCAAGGGAAAGGTCATTGGAACCAGGTGACAAGGAAAAGGGCTTGGACCATACCACTCCGACTTGCCCCAAAGTCGACGCCCCGACGACGAAATACCGACCTGCCTTGAGCTTGCTCAAATTAGCCTGCCCGACGGAATTCGTCTTGATTCGGGCAATACTGGAAGAGGCCAAGGAATTGCGAATAGCCGCCGCAACGCCAGGGTAACGATATCCCCGTTGAACCGAACGAGCCCAAAGCTCGGCAAAGGAATCGATGCCCTGTCCGCCGGGAATGCGGATGCGGGATGACTTGAGAACCGAATCCAAGTCCTCTTGCAGCAAAAAGAATTCGGTGAAGCCGGCAGGACGGTTCTTGTTGTTGAGAAATTGGACCTCGGCACGCAGGCTAAGGGTCGCGTCACCCTTGGGAACAGACTGAGCATAAGGAGCGGTTTGGGAGTCACGGGGAAGGATCCCGCCCAAAGGGCTACCACCTAGAAAAGGAGCGCGCTGGGGACGAACCGACGTAGCAACCGGAAAGCTGGGGCGAGGCGTCGAAGGAGAAGGAGAAAACGTGCTTCTTCGGTTGCTCGGTACGGATGCAGGACTAGGCGACAAAGGGACGGAAACCTTGATGGCGGAGCCATCGTTCGCGTTCTTGAGCACCCGGATTGCCTCCCTTGCCGCCACCAATGCATTTTCAAGGGAAGATATTCTTTGTCTGGCTTCGGTCAGCTCTTCATTCAGCAAGCCCACCTTGAGGTTCGCCGATTGGCCACGCTCAAGGACTTCCTGCTTGATGTCACGGGCCTCGGAAAGTTGCTTGCGGAGGTCTTCGACGCGGGCTCTCTCTTGATCAAGTTGAATTTGAGCCGTAAGGTTTTGCTGGTTCAAGGCACTGATCTTTCTGTCAATCTGCTCTCTTCCCGGAAGAGGTGAGCTTTGGCTCATTCCCTTCAACTGATTTTGCAAGCGCAAATTCTGATCCCTCAAGTTATTGAGTTCCGCAATTTGGGAATTGCTCAGAGTTGCGGCCGATGGAGGAACAGGAGGGGGAGCAACCAAGCTTGGCATCCTTGAGGGAACGTTTCGAGCCATGGATTCCGCCTGTCTGAGGCTTGACTCAAGGGAAGCGATCCTCTGGTTGGCCGCCTGCAAATCACTTTGGGCTCTTTGGTAATCCATTTTCGCCCTGCCCTCCCCGTCCTGAGA
>JAYOII010000243.1:2854-4967 GCA_038118685.1 Opitutia bacterium | reverse complement strand
TAGGGCGACCTGTTCGAGTCTGATTGGCTTTTCCGGGGAAAGCTTGAGTTTGAGGAGCGAGTCGTCTTCCAATATGCGCTTGATTTCGGAAAGAAGGTTTTCGGTGATGCCTTTTTTGCCGACCTTGAGATCGACCGGTCGAGTCTTTGCCAGGGACTTGAGTCTTCCCCGTTCTTTTCCGGAAAGTATGGTCGGCATCCTAGGGAGTGTTTTTCTTTTTGAGGAAATTGAGTACGGTCGAGCTGTCCATGGGGGCTTGAACCTTGTCGTTTTTGTAGAGAACCTTGCCGTCCTTGGCCAGGAGGAAGGTCCAACGCTTGGTGGTGACTCCGCGGTTAAGGGTGAACTTCTCACCCTTTACGAAGCGGTCGATGCTTCCGCCCTTGCCGGCGGGAACGCCAAAGGCTTTGGCCACCTTGCCGTCCGGGTCTGCCAACAGGGTGAAATTAAGCCTCTCGGCCCGCTTGAACAAGGCAAGTCCTTCCGGTTGATCGCCACTGATCCCGACAACTTCAACGTTCCTCTCCCGCCACTTTTCACGATCGTCGCGAAAGGCGCAGGCTTGCTTGGTGCATCCGCCCGTCATGGCGGCCGGGTAGAAATAGACCAAAAGGAGCTTTTTCCCGCGAAAACTTTCTGACTTCCATGGTTTGCCTCGGTCGTCCAATGCCCCGAAGGCAGGCGCTTTTTCCCCGACTTCCAAGGCATTCAAGTTGAGAGAGCACAGGAGAGCGGGGGCAAGAGCAGAGAGGATGACGATGAGTTTTTTCATTAGCTTGCAACTTGATGGCTGTTTCGGTCGGGAACAAGGTTTATTTTAGGTCTACCAGGAAATTTCCAAACCATCTTCGCCAAGAAAAACACCGGAAGCGCCGGAATCCAGGTTGTCGATGGTTCCGAGCATCAAACGGACGGACTCGCTTGTTTCGTATTTGGCCTCGCTTCCTCCCATCTCCGTCTTTACCCATCCGGGGCTGATTGAAATGACCCGGATCCCGACGGACGACAAGTCGATGGCCGCTTGTTTCGTCAGCATATTGAGGGCGGCTTTTGAGCATTGATAGGCAATGGCTCCCCCAAGTTGAGTGTTTCCCCGAAGGCTGATGGAGCCCAATCTCGAAGAAAGGTTGACGACGAGTGGATCCGGAGATCTGCGAAGACAGGAAAGCGAGGCTCGCAAGACCATAAGGGCTCCGACGAGATTCGTGCGATAAACTTTTTCCAGCGAATCGAAGGTCACCGCGTTCATGTCTTCCCAGTCAATGATTCCTGCGTTGTTAAAAAGGAGATCGATCTTCCGGTTGTCGTCCTTGAGTTTGTTGAAGCAGGAAAGAACGGAATTTTCATCATCCACGGACAGCCCGACGATTTCGAGTTTGTTGAATTCACTTTGCAAGGCCCTGAGGCTTTCCGCTTTTTCGGGATTCCTGCAACTTGCGATCACCATGTTACCCTTGATCAAAAGCTGTCTTGCAAGCTCTTTTCCAATTCCCCGGTTGGCTCCTGTGATGAAGATTGTTTTCATGCCTCCATTAAATCCTAAGGCAGCCCATCTTTCAAGGGGAAGAGCGCGTTGCCTCTGTGTCTCGCTTTTAACTCGCCTAGAGTTTGGGGTTTGATAGCCTTTGGCTTTAGACCGTATGAAACTGAACAAACTTGGAAATTCCGATCTCCTGCTTTCGCAGATAGGTATGGGCACTTGGGCTATTGGCGGAGGAGATTGGGGAATGGGTTGGGGAGATCAAGACGAACGGGAATCCATTCAGGCCATCATCGAGGCCCTTGAACAGGGAATCAATTGGATCGATACCGCCCATGCCTATGGTTTCGGGGTTTCCGAGGAAGCCGTTGGCAAGGCGCTCCGGGAGTGGAACGCCGATGAAATCATCGTGGCCACCAAGTGCGGGGTTCTTCCGCAGGAGGACAACAAGCCCCGAAGGTTCATATCCTCATCCACCATCCGGGAGGAGGTGGAGGGGTCGCTCAGGCGTTTGGGGCGCGACTGGATTGACCTTTACCAAATTCACTGGCCTGACCCTTTGGAGAATTTGGCCGAATCCTGGGAGACCTTGCAAGAACTGCGAAAGGAGGGCAAAATTCGTTGGGCCGGGGT
>JAYOII010000243.1:2494-2844 GCA_038118685.1 Opitutia bacterium | reverse complement strand
GAAAGAAGAACTCGAGCTGCTTGATTCAATCGAGGCGGTTACTTCAAACCAACCGATGTACAGTATGCTTGCCCGTGACATTGAGCCGGAGGTTTTGCCTTGGTGCGGAGGGAAAGGAACCGGTGTTCTGGTCTACAGTCCGATGCATTCAGGTCTGCTTACGGGAAAAGTTTCCCGCCAGTGGCTGGACGGGTTGCCGGATAACGACTGGAGGAAACACAAGAAGGATCATCCCGTGGTAAGTCCTTTGCAAAGCGAGGAGGGAATGGAGGCGTGTTTTGGTTTTGAGGAAGGGTTTTTCTCCAAACCCCATGCTCATGGAATGACCAAAGGTCAGCACGCGGTAGATT
>JAYOII010000243.1:0-2463 GCA_038118685.1 Opitutia bacterium | reverse complement strand
CCATTGAGCTTGCCAAAGGAAGGACCATCGGTCAGCTCGCGGTGGCTTGGGCCTTGCGTCGGGAAGAAGTGACCTCCGCAATCGTGGGCGCCCGCCGCCCCGGGCAGATCGTGGAGACCGTTCGGGCGGCTGAAAAAAAGCTGACTCAGGAAGAGGACGGAGCGGTCGCCAAGTGTCTGGATCAATTTGAAGAAAGGATGAAAAGTGTCTGAGGATACGCAACCTAATCAGGAAGCCGGGTCAACGGAAGAGGCGAAGGCTCGGTCATCGGCAAAGCCCATTCGGCAAAGGCGAAAGCCTGCCAAGCGCGAAAAGCCCGTCGATGCTCCGGCGAAAGCGGCGGGCGCCCCGGGACAAGGACGAAGTTCGCCGCCCAAAGCAAGGGAGAGGGCCCGGCATGAAGTCAAGCCAACCGTCCGTTACCTTGCCGAGCTAAAGGGAAAGAGACCGATCGTTGGACTGACTGCCTATGATGCGATCATGGGAAAGTTGATTTCGGATGCTGGAGTCGACTTCATTTTGGTCGGAGACTCATTGGGAACCACGCTTTTGGGGTATGATACGACGATTCCCGTTACGATCGACGACATGGTTCGCCATACTTCCGCCGTAAGGCGTTCCGATCCAGGCTGCCTGCTGGTTGCCGATTTGCCGTTTGGCGAAGCCAGCATGTCTTTTGACCGTTTGCTTGAATCTTGCAGGAGGCTCATGCAGGAGGGGGGAGCGGATGCGGTCAAGTTGGAGGGGGGGAGAGATTTGGCGGACGACATCGAGAAACTTGTCGCGACGGGTATTCCGGTTCTGGGGCATATCGGTCTTCTTCCGCAAACTGTCAAGGCTATCGGCGGTTACCGGAAGTTCGGCTCGGACAGGGATGAAGCGGAAAGCCTCTACACCGATGCAATCAGTTTGGAAGAGGCGGGGTGTTTTGCCATCATTGCCGAGATGGTCGAGGGCAAAGTGGCTGCCGAGTTGGCCAATCAGATTACTCCGCCCCTTGTTGGCATTGGAAGCGGACCGGACTGCGATGGGCAGATTTTGGTTACCCATGATTTGCTTGGGTTGACGGTCCAAGGAGTTCCTTCCTTCGTTACTCCTTATGCGAATCTTTCCAAGGACGCATCCGCTGCCTTGAGCAGATACGTCGGGGACGTTCGGAAAAACGGAAAATGAAGGTTATGAATTTTTGCATTTTGGGGGCGGGAGCCTGGGGAACGGCGGTGGCCGTCTATCTTTCGAAAATGGGGCATTCGGTTTCCTTGGTGCCAAGGCGCATGGATCATGCTCTCGCCCTCTCTTCGGCAAGGGAAAACAAAGATTATCTTCCGGGAATTGGCTTTGATCCCGACTTGCAGATTGGTTGCGAGCTTCGCCCGGTCCTGATGGAATGCGACTACGTTTTTTTTGCCTGTCCTTCGCACGCGCTGCGGGACACTTGCCTGAGGGTCGCGGAGCACAAGGAAGACTCTTGGAATTTTCGTGGCGCCATTGCCTTGTGCAAGGGGCTTGAACCGAAGTCCAATCTGTTTGCTCACGAGGTGATGCAAGAGGTATTGGGCGACCGGATTGGTTGCGGGTATTTGACGGGACCAAGCCATGCTCACGACGTTGCCGCAGGCAAGCCCGCGGCGATGGTTCTTGCTCTGAATTGCGAGCCAAACGAGGTCATTGAGCTTCAGGCGAGCCTGAGTTCTTCGTCGATGAGGATTTATCGATCCGATGACCGGATCGGAGTCGGATTGGGGAGTTGCCTCAAAAACGTCTACGCCATCGCGACGGGACTTTCGGATGGCCTTGGCCTCGGAGACAACGCCCGGGCTGCGTTGCTCACCCGCAGTATGAACGAAATGATGGCCTTAGGCGTTTCCTTGGGCGGGGAAAGCGAAACTTTCTTCGGTCTTGGCGGCTTCGGTGATTTGATCGGAACATGCATGGGCGAGTGGAGCCGCAACCGAATGTTCGGGTTGGCTTTGGCCAAGGGGGCAAAGCCCGAGGAAGTCATCCGTTCCCAAAAAACCGTGGTCGAGGGTTATTCGGCCACCGCCTGTTTTTTCGAGAAATGCCGTGATTCCGGAGTGGATATGCCGATTCTGACGGAAATATATTCAATCCTGCACGAGGGCAAAGCTCCCTCGATCGCCATTTCGGATCTGATGGCTCGAGACCTCAAAGCGGAATCGGCAACCGAATAACCGATTGCCATCTCATTGGACAGCTGCCATTGTTTGATGTCGTGAATACGGCCATCAGACCGAAGTTGGAAGCACCGGGGAGGGCGTCCCGGATACTTCTTCATTCTTGCTGTGCTCCTTGCGAGGGCGAGGTGTTGGAGACCTTGCTGGAATCCTCCATCCAACCGACCGTCTTCTTTTACAACCCGAACATACATCCCAAGCGTGAATACGAACTGAGGAAATCGGAGGACAAGAAATTCTGCGACAAGGTAGGAGTTGAGCACGTGGA
>JAYOII010000242.1:2351-4981 GCA_038118685.1 Opitutia bacterium | reverse complement strand
GACAAAGGCAAAGATCCAGCCGAACCATATGCGATATTTGATGATCCGCCTGAAGAGAGAAATGCGTTTCGCTTTTTGCTCCTCGGTATATTCAGGCATGGCTCAATTGGAATCAAAGTCTTCGGTAGGGACGTCGCCGATTGCTTTTCTCAAGAGATCAAGCCTTTCGTTTTCACGCAAAAGATCGTCCAGAAGCATGTTTGCCCTTTTGCCAAGACTGGAAACCTCAAGCATGGCCTGCTTGCGAAGAGTATGCTTGCAAAGGGCAAAGGCCGCCAAATTCACGAAAGCCACGTCGTCTTCAAGAGGATTGAGAAAATCCATCATTTCGTCCGTAACTTCTCCACCAAGTTTCATGTTCCGCTTCAATTGGAAGACGAGTTTCTGACGAAGCTCTGAAGAAGAATCATCGACTTGGGTTTTCATCGGCTCGACTTCAAGCATGGGGTAAGGCCCGTCGTGGAGAACAGAGCGGATTCTTACGCGCTCGATTCCCTGTAGTAGAACGAAAGAGGTTCCGTCTTCATGCTTCTTGGAGACCCTGATTACTCCGACCGTGGCCACGTCGAAAGGAACCTCAAGTCCTTCTGCCGAAGGAGCATCTTCAACACGAACACCTGCCAGGGCGAACATTCGGTTGCCGGACAAAACATCCTCAAGCATTTGGCGATAACGGGGTTCGAAAATGCGCAAAGGCATCATGGCCTTGGGAAACAAAACTGCGTCCCTCAGGGTCATTGCCGGCACAAGCGGCGGAATCTCAATTTCGAAATCAGTCATACCCTGAACCTGATTGATACGGCAAAACCGCAAAAGGTCAAACAACCAAAACCAATGCGAGCCGGTGACGACGCTATCACGAGAAGAACATCCCGGCGATGCAAGCGGACAAAAGGCTTGCCAAGGTTCCTCCAATCAAGGCTTTCACCCCGAGGGTGGCAAGATCCGAGCGTCTGTCGGGGGCAAGCGCTCCGATACCACCGATCTGTATGCCAATTGACATGAAGTTGGCAAAACCGCACAGGGCAAAAGTGGAAAGAAAAACAGATCGGGCGCTCAAGCCCGCCTCTTTCATTCCGGCGAGTTTGACGTAAGCAAAGAATTCCGTGGCGAATATCTTGATTCCGATCAGTTGCCCTACCCTGAGAGTTTCATTTCCGTTCACCCCGATCAACCAGGCAATGGGAGCGAACATCACTCCGAAGATGGTTTCCAAGCTCAACCCGTCGAACTGCCCTCCACTCATTTCGCTGATCCAACCGTTCAGGTTGCCCGCCCCGAACCAAGGCATGTTTCCGACCCCCCCCAGGATTTCATTAACCAACATGATCACGGCATAGAAAGCAATGAGCATAGCCCCGACGTTGAGGGCCAACTTCAACCCTTGACTGGTCCCGTTCGCCAACGCATCGATCGGGTTTCGGCCTATGCTCTCCCTTGATACGGAAAGGTCTCTGCTCACGTCTTGGGTTTCGGGCAAAAGAATCTTGGCCACAAGCAGGGCCGCCGGGGCATTCATGACGGAAGCGCAGAGAAGAAACTTTCCGAACTCGATCTTGGCTTGTTCGTTCGAGCCTCCTAGCATTCCCATGTAAATGGCGAAAACCGACCCGGCGATGGTGGCCATGCCTCCCACCATGAGGGCCAGCATTTCGGAACGGGTCATTTGAGGGACATAAGGTTTGACGATCAAGGGAGCCTCAGTCTGGCCCACGAAAACATTGGCGGCCGCAGCCAGGCTTTCCGCCCCCGACAAACGCATGACTCTGCTCATCACCCAAGCCATTTTCCTGACCACGAACTGGAGTACGCCGAAATAATAAAGCAAGGAAGAAAGGGCGGAAAAAAACAATATGCTGGGCAAAGCCATGAAGGCGAACACGAACCCGTTGTCCCGCCCAAAGGCACCTTCCATCTTGGCGAGGTCGGCAAGAGGTCCGAAAACAAACCCCGCGGCATTGACGGAAATCTCGAGGGCGATGGCAAACATCTGAGCAATCAAACTGAAAAGTGCCTCGACGGCAGGAAAAAGAAGAACCCCGGCGGCAATTATGATCTGCAAAACCAAGCCTCCCGCCACAACCCGCCAATTGACGTTGCGGCGATCGGAGCTCAGGAGGTAGGCGAGGCCAAGAATCCCGATGATTCCCATCAGCGCGCGAAAAACATAGCCCAAGGATTCCATTCCAAATCAAGCTAGTGAACTATTTGTCCTCGGTCAATACCGAGGCTTTGACTCAGCAAAACAGCCGTGATAGTAACGCCCCTCCCCGACCAGCCCAAAGATAAGCATTGGCAAATGACAAACAACGTAAGATATCTGCCTCCATGGAATCAATCAAAGCAAAGAATGCTCTTGTTATCGGCGGAGGATCTGGAATGGGTGCGGCCAGCGCCTTGTTGTTGGCCCAAAACGGGGCAAGGGTTGCGATTTCCGGACGAAGAGAGGAGAATCTTCGCGAGGTGTCCTCTAGGAGCAACTCAGGCTCGCCCTTGCATATCAAGCCTGCGGACATTGCCGACAGAGAGAGCCTGAAAAGACTCTTTGACTGGTTTGACGGGGAACTCGGGAACCTCGATATTCTTGTTAATGCTGCCGGAATCAACGTGCCCAACAGAGCAATCGCTGA
>JAYOII010000242.1:0-2341 GCA_038118685.1 Opitutia bacterium | reverse complement strand
CCTTACGGGAGCCTTTGATTGCATCAAACTTGCCCTTGACAGAATGAGGCCGCGCATGGATGGCTTGATTGTTATGATTAACTCGATCTCGGGCAAAAGATCAAACCCGCTTGGTGGCGTAGCTTACAATGCCTCGAAGTTCGGGATGACCGCTCTGGGTGCCTGTGTATCCGAAGAAGAAAGGGAAAGCGGAATCAGGATCACCAACCTCTTTCCCGGAGAAGTCAATACCCCGATTTTAGACAAGCGCCCTGCCCCGCCCCCCGCTGAACACCGGGCTAAAATCCTGCAACCCGAAGACATCGCTCAAGCCGTCCTTCTCCTGGCGCAACTTCCCTCCCGGGCCCATGTCCCGGAGTTGATCATCAAACCGACCAGCCAAAGTTACCTCTAGGGATGAGGCAAAGTTTGGGCTAAAGATCGAGGTTTTCCCTGATCGAACGGACCGCCCGTTCGACGTTCTCACGATGCCCGAATGCGCTGAGGCGGAAAAAACCTTCTCCCGCAGGACCGAAGCCGGACCCAGGTGTGCCGACGACATGGCATTCGTTAAGCAACTTGTCAAAAAAGTCCCATGAACTCAACCCGCCCGGAGCCTTCATCCATACGTAGGGAGCATTTCCACCACCGTAGGTAGTGATATCCAGTGATTGAAGCCCTTCGTTGATGATTCTTGCGTTCTCAAGATAGAAGGCAACCTGTTGCGCGGTCTGAGCCTTGCCTTCAGGACTTAGCGCGGCCAGGCCACCGGCTTGCACGATGTTCGAAGCCCCGTTGAAAAAGGTATTCTGACGACGCGTCCAAAGAGAGTGTAACTTTCCGGTCGGTGCGTCTTCGGCCTGGCAGGCTTTGGGAACAATGGTCCACGCCAGTCGCACTCCGGTAAAACCGGCCGTCTTTGAGAAACTGTTGAATTCGATCGCGCATTTGTCCGCCCCCTCGATCTCGTAAATTGAGCGAGGAAGCTCAGGGTCAGTGATGAAGGCGGCATAAGCCGAATCGAAAAAGATGATGGCCTTGTGCTCCTGTGCGTAATCAACGAACGACTTCAGTTGACTTCTTGTCGCTACGGATCCGGTCGGGTTATTCGGACTGCAAAGGTAAATGAGATCGACCTTGCCGTCGGGCAAGGGAGGGAAAAAGCCGTTCTCTTCCGTGCACGGCATGTAGATCAAGCCTTCGTAGCCTGAATCAGTTGCGCCGCCGGTTCGACCGTAAATAACGTTGCTGTCCACGTAAACCGGGTAAGCGGGATCCTGAACGGCGACCACACAGTCTTGCGAAAAGATGCTCTGAATGTTTGCCGAATCCGACTTCGCTCCGTCACTGACGAAAAACTCATCGGCCGAAAGATCGACGCCCAATTCGCCATACTCGCGGGCGAGCGCTTCCCTGAGAGCTTGAACTCCTTCGGAAGGGCCATAACCGGTGTAGGTTTCCGCCGCGCCAAGTGAATCGACTCCATCATGTAGGCCCTTCAATACGGCCGCCACGATAGGCTCGGTCGTATCTCCGATACCCAATCGGAGAACCTCGGCTCCCTGATTCGAATCGAGAAATGCATTTGTTCTTCTGGCAATCTCCGGGAAAAGGTAACCGGCAGCCAGCTTGTCGTAGTTTTGATTGATTTTAGCCATATTGAAAGGGTTCTTGCTTAAAAAGGAATATCTATTTGAAGAGAAAGCAACCGCTTGGCAACGAAACAAACTATTCACCCGACTGCAAAAGCAGTCCGTGTTTGCGGGCTGCGTTCAATGCCCAGAAAAAAGCCCCGACGCCAAGACTAAAGTAGATGAGATTCAGGCCGAATGCACGCAGGAGAAGATCTGCTCTGAAAACACCCTGCTCCGCACCTCCTTCCGGAATCAAAAGCGCTCTCATTCCCTCGAAAACATAGGATGTCGGGATGAAAGTGGCAACCGACTGCATCCAGTCGGGTAAAGTTTTCAAGGGATAGTAAATGCAGGAAAACGGAGCGATCAGGAAAGGCAGAACCCAAGTAAGGCTCTCGGCTCCAAGGCCAAAGCGGATGAGAATCCCCGTCACGAATTGCGAAATAGCCCATCCGGTGAGGACAAGGTTCAGAAAAAAGGCAAGAAGGGGCAAGCCCATGTCAAAAACGGAAACACCAAAAAAAGGAATGGCAAGAAGCGCCGCGGGCACCATTCCTATGAGGGTGCGCATCATGCTGATCGAAGCGAGGGTTACAATCAACTCCGAAGGGCGGAGTGGTGAAACAAAAAGGTTCCCTAGGTTGCGGGACCACATTTCCTCCAAGAAAGAAAGAGTGTAGCTGATGTGAGAACGGAAGAGGGAGTCCCAAACCAAGACGACCGAAACC
>JAYOII010000241.1:2194-5003 GCA_038118685.1 Opitutia bacterium | reverse complement strand
CAATCTTTTCATTTCTCCTTGGGTTCTTGCTCTACGCAGAGGCTTTCTCCTCCCCCGAAATCATCCCCTTCGGAAAGAATGGCAAGTTCAAGATGCTGTACGATGTCCGGCAACGCCCGCAGTCGGTTCTCATCAAGGGTAATCTTTTCGTAGTGTACAACGGGGACGCCAGCCCGACCAAGGACGACAAGGGCAAGGCTTACCCGATGCTGATTTCCTACGCCCCGGACAAACGGGTTTTCTCCGAACCCGTCCGGCTTTCGGAAACAAGCGAATCGGATCACCACTACAGCCCCATCATCTGGGCGGACGAGAACGATCACCTGCACGTCCTCTTCGGTTGTCACAGAACGCCCGGAACCTACCTCGTCTCAAAACGGCCCGTCGGGGAACAAGCCCACCCAATCACCTGGAAGAAGATGCCCCCCATCGCCCCCAAGCTTTCCTACCCGACCGTCTATCGGATTCACGGGGACAAGGAAGTGATTTATTACCGGACGAACGGCCATACCAGTTCCTGGACCTACAAAATCAGCTCCGACAACGGAAAGACTTGGAGCCGACCGGAACGCGACGTGACCGACTTGGATGCCAAGGGACGCCTCGACTGGTCCTCCTACCAAGTCAAAATCCCAAGCCGGGACGGCAAACGCCTTCACGTCGTCTTCACCGATTACGACGACAACAAGAACTCCCCCGCCCACCAAAGGTTCTACAACCCGCGCTACGACCGCTTGGTCAACAACGAGTGGAAGTACAACCTTTCCTACCTCTCGATCGACCTGCGTAATCATGCGGTATACAATGCCGACGGAGCTTCCGTCACAACCCCCGTGGATTTGGACTACGCAAAAGCCCATTGCCGGATTTGGGATACCGCATGGCGAGGAGCGGGCATCCCTCCGGCCATCTGCTTGGACGGGAAAGACGAGCCTTCCTTCCTTCACGTTCTTTCCGGTAAAAACATCCGCTCTCACGACTATTACTACGTTCACCGCAAGAAGGGCCGGTGGAAGCAAACCCTGATCCGCTCATCGAATAACCAGTGGAACAGCGGGTACCTCTCTCTCGACGCCAAAGGGATTCTTCACGCCTACCTGATCGTCGGAGAGGGGTACCTCGCGGGCGGATACATGGACAAGCACGGCGGTGGCCGGATCGAGGAATGGATTTCCGCAGACAAGGGCAGTTCATGGAAGAAGCTCCGCGACGTTACTCCGGACCAAAAGCCTTACCAAGGTTGGCGCTTCAACAACGTTCAACCCGTGGTCCGCCCCGATGGAAGCATCGTCGAGGGCATGCTCCTATTCTATGGATGGAAAGACAAAAACCTTCCGGAAGCCACCGCATTTCTGCTTCATAAATAACCTTTGCGGATCCTCTTCCTGAAGTTTGGAACCGAACTCTTCGCCAATCAAAATTGTTTCGCTTGCCGACCCCTTAGGTTCTATAAGTTTGCGCTACTGACTCGATGAAACCAAGCAATGGAACACTCTGACTTTGGAAAACGCTTTGCCGGCAAGATCGGCATCGGGGAATTGATGGATGACCTGGGCAATGCCTTGGTCGCTGATCCGGCCCCCCTTATGCTCGGTGGTGGAAACCCCAGTCACGTTCCTCCCGTCCAAGCCCGATTCCGCAAGCGCATGGAAGCCATTCTTGCCGAACCGGGCGAATTCGAGCGGGTGATCGGAAACTACGATACTCCGCAAGGAGCCAAGATCTTCATCGAGTCTTTGGTCGAACTTTTCCGCTCGGAATTCGGTTGGAAGGTCGGTCCCGGGAACTTCGCCCTGACCAACGGAAGCCAGAACAGTTTCTTTTATCTGTTCAACCTCTTTGCCGGCCGTTTCGGAGAAACACGGCGAAAGCAAATCCTTCTCCCTCTCGCCCCCGAGTACATCGGCTATTCGGAGGTCGGACTGGAAAAGGACTTCTTTCAGGCCAACCGGCCCGAAGTTACGCGTTTGGAGAACAACTTGTTCAAGTACCAAGTCGACTTCGACAGCTTGAAAATCAATGAGCAAACAGGGGCCGTCTGCTTCTCCCGCCCGACCAACCCGACTGGCAACGTGGTCACCGACGAAGAAGTCGAGAGGTTGCGCGAAGGGGCGAAACGCCAAGGCGTCCCCCTCATCATCGACAATGCCTACGGCACGCCCTTCCCCAACATCATCTACGAGGACGTCCAGCCGGTCTGGGACGAGGACATGATCGTATGCATGAGCCTGTCCAAGCTCGGCCTGCCCGGCTTGCGCACGGGCATCGTGATCGCGCGCGAGGAGACCATCCGGATCGTATCCAAGATGACCTCCGTATTCAGCCTCGCTCCCGGGGGCATGGGACCGGCCCTCGCGCTCGACCTCGTCAAGAGCGGAGAAATAACGCGAATCAGCCGGGAGGTCGTTCGTCCGTTCTACGAGGCCAAGGCAAAACGGGCCGTCGCTCAGTTGCAACGAGAATTGGAAGGGCTGCCTTTTGCCATCCACAAACCCGAGGGGGCCCTTTTTCTCTGGCTTTGGTTCGAAGGCTTGCCCATCAGCACGAGGGAACTTTACGAGCGCCTCAAGCAAAAGGGCGTGCTCGTGGTGTCAGGACATTACTTTTTCCCCGGACTCGAGGAGGACTGGCCTCACAAGGACGAATGCATCCGGGTAACCTACGCTCAAGACGACGAGGTGGTGGAAAAAGGCCTGTCCCTGATCGCAAGCGAGATCCGGGAAATCCATTCCCAATCCTAGCGCTTGCTGCGAATCTTTCCCTTGGAAGAAAAAACTTTTTCCAACTGCTTGGCTTCGGACAAGTGCCT
>JAYOII010000241.1:0-2184 GCA_038118685.1 Opitutia bacterium | reverse complement strand
GCCTCGGGGTGATCATCATGCGGTTAAGCGGGATGCTTCCCTCGATGGCAAGGATAACGGGTGTGCGCCGGACCCATTTCAAATCCCCGAACTTGACCAGTTTCCCCAATTGCTCGCCCGTTGCGTCCCGATAGCCCTTGAAAATCAATTCCGAGCAATAAATTTTCTCATCTTCCATCCGGTAACGGATGTCATAGGGTCTTCCCATGTACTTCCTCGCCGCCCTAATAAAGTTAGGAATATGCCCCGCATGCTTTGCCTAGAGGCCGTGACCTTGCGCTTGCAAGGCTCCAAGGAAGTGATCAAGGTGGGCGAATTCGTAATCCCCGGCAAAAAGAACAAGCAACAAGCAGTCAGCAAGAAAAAGGAGTAAAATGAGTAAATTGAATTTGTTTTTGCTGGCCTGCCTCTTTCCCTTGATCCTCTGTTCGTGCAGTTATTCCCCTTCAAGAGGTTGGAGTTTTTCAAACAGCGATTCCTATGAGGAAGAAAAGGAGCGACGCAGGGCAGTGGATCGAAAGACGGATAGGATTTTGGAGGTCGGTAGAACCAAGAACCGAGCAGAGGCCCGCAGGCAAGCCAAAGGAGAAGTTTTCGAGGAGAATTTTTTTCGCTCGACCCGTCCATGAAGTTTCTTTGACAATTCTTTTACTTGGCCCGAACAACTCCCGTCCTTCTCCTTGCTATAAGGTCCTCCATGAAAAAAAAGCTTACCTTCCCTTCTGAAAAAGTCTCCTTGCTCACGGCAGCAACCACTCTCTTCTTTCTGCTTTGCAGTTGTCAGTTCATTCCGAATGACGACGTCGCCCGTTTCGGCACGGACCGTAAGTTTCCCGACTTGAACTACTCCGGGGATGGCAACTTTTCGGATTATGGGAGAAAGGCGGGGATTCTCAGGTTTGTTCTCGACCTTGGGGATGTCGATTTAACCGAGGCAAGCGTCAGCAAGTTTGAACTGAAGGGACTACCGGAAGTAGAATTCGTTTGTTATCTGCGAGTCCATCATCCTCTGCCGACCTTAGGAAAACCAAAGGATTTTGAAGCTGGAGACTTAGTGGTTGGAATGTCTCTCGAAGATGAAAATGGCACGCAAGTATTTTCGGAAAAAACTCCGTTAAAAAAATGGGTCTGGTCCGGGTCGGTCGGAGCACCCCAAAGCGATCTTTATACCCACAAGACGATATTCACTCCCGAGACAGGGAAGACTTATTTCATTACTCTTAAAAAGAATAAAGGTAACCTTAAAGCACCCAAGGCTGAATTTCTTCTCATGGGCGGAGGTTGGAAAGCATTCTAAAACCTAAATGAAAACAATTTTCACCACTTGCCTGCTTGTCCTTGCCTTCATCGTCGTCCCTTCTGCTTTCGCAAATGGCCAAGAGATCGATCAGTTGCAGGCTCCGCGCTCACAACGAACGATTTCAGACAAGGACCTTGACGCCATCGCAGAATTGCATGCGGCCGTCGAAAGCGGCGACTTCAAAGCAATCCAAAAGTGTCTCGATGCCGGCGCTCCTATCGACGGTGTCTTGGGAAAGACTTCCTACCGAGTTTTGCACAAGGCGGCGAAGGAAGGTTCGATTGAGATGGTCAAGTTTCTCATCGAGAGAGGAGCCATGGTCAATCCCCGCGCTGAGTACGGATGGACTCCCTTGGACATGGCGATCAAGAAGAACCGAAAGAAAGTGATCGAACTGCTTCGGGCAAACGGTGGAAAAACCGACCTCGAATTAACGGACAAGACTTCAGTAACTTGGCTTAAGATGCGTTTGAATGCATACAAGTCGGATATAGGGTATTTCCCGACGGAAAAGGAAGGCGGACTCACTGCCTTGTTCAAGAAACCTACTTTTGAAGACGTCGCCATGATGAAAAAATGGAAAGGACCTTATCTCAAGGAAGAAAAGGCCAGAGTCGACGAGTGAGGGAAGAAGCTCAACTACAAGCCGGGCAAGCGTGATTACGACCTCTTCTCCTCTGGTCCGGATGGCATTCCCAAAACCAAGGATGACGAAATCTATTCCCGCAGTTTCGACTTTCTGCTCGAACCGCAAACCAAATGAAATCGATATCACGAAGAACAGAGCAAGTTTATCTAATTTGATTGCCATTCTCGACCAACCTTTCTCATCTTTTTCCAATCTGTCCAACCCTTGCAAAATGAACTTACTTAAATTAATGAAC
>JAYOII010000240.1:4267-5004 GCA_038118685.1 Opitutia bacterium | reverse complement strand
TCAAAAGGAAAGAAAACTCAGCACCCGGATCCTGCTGCCCGTCATAGAGATTTTTGTATAGACCGCACTTGGCATAAAGCTAGTCGTGCTGGCCATCCGCCACGATTTCCCCCTTGTCCATAACGAGGATTCGACTGGCAAGGCGAATGGAGCTGAAACGGTGAGCGATAAGCAAAGTGGTCTTCCCTTTGGACAGCTCCTTCATGGCTTCCTGAATCTTATCCTCATTTTCGGTATCGAGGGCGGAAGTAGCCTCGTCCAGGACGAGCAAAGGAGAATTCTTATAGAAAGCACGGGCCAAGGCGAGCCGCTGCAACTGCCCGCCGGACAAACGATTTCCGTTTTCCCCAAGCCTTTGGTCAAAGCGATCGGGAAAATCAGCGATAAAGCCGGACGAATGGGAAGCCTCCGCGACATCCTCGACCGTCGCGGTGGAGTAGGGTGATTTTCCCATCTCTATGTTCTCCCGGACCGTTGCGTCGAAAAGAAAAGGTTTCTGGGGAACCAGGGCAACGGCATCCCTCAGATCCCGTAGGGAAAGACTGCGCAAATCAAGTCCGTCGAGCAGAATGGCTCCATCGGAAGGATCGTTAAAACGGGAAAGCATACTGGCCGAAGTGCTGCTGATAAGTATGTTGTTAAATCTCCACGTACAGAAAACACTGTTTGGTGGGAAAACACTTTAACAGCGCAAAGCCCTGAGCATTTTGAAACACTTAAAAATAAATTAAATTTTA
>JAYOII010000240.1:2672-4257 GCA_038118685.1 Opitutia bacterium | reverse complement strand
GGCCCGACTAGAGCGACGACTTCGCCGGCTGGAATGGTGAGATTGATGCTTCTAAGGGCAGGGGGGGCGTCTTCGGAATCCTGCTCGTTGGGGTAAGAAAAGGATAGGTTTTCGAATCGTAATTCTCCTCTGACTTTCGATAGCTCGACAGGATGCTCGGGGTCACGGATCGATTCCTCCGTCTCAAGTACCTCCTCGAGCCGCAGAAGGGAAGCCAGAGCTTGCTTGTAACTGTTCTGAATTCCTCCCAATTTTTTGATCGGTTCGTAAGAAAGGTAAAGGGCTACAATGACCGGAATCACGGCATCCAGGTGAATGGACTTGCGGGAGGCCTGAAAAATGGCCACCGCGATTCCCGTAGCCGTAATGATCTCGATAATCGGAGTAAGCATGTTCGCATACTTGATGACCTTCATTCTGGCCTCGAAGAATTTCCCGGAAGACTCCCGGAACCTCTTGTTTTCACGGTCTTCCAGGTTGAAAGCCCTGATTTCGCGGGGAGCGGAAAGGTTTTCGCTCAGCACGGCGGTCATGCCTCCCGCCCGCTCTTGCATGCCCAAGGCTTTTTTCATGAGGATCTCCCCGACCCGGCGGATGGGAAAGACGCAAATCGGGATGACGACAAGACAAAGCAGAATAAAAGCCATCCCTTCGCGCTGCAAGGCCATGCACACCAACGCGGACAGAGCTCCGAGAAAAGTAACCGGCTGACGGATCAAATCATTGCTGATCGTAATGATTGCCGTTTGCAACTGCCCGGTATCGTTGGTCACCCGACTAAGCAAGTCTCCTTCCTGATTCCTGTGAAAAAAAGCGACGGGAAGCTTTTGGATCTTCTCAAAAACCTGGATCCGGATTTGTTCCAGCACGCGTATCCCGCAAAAATTGATCAGGTAGGTGTTGAAATACCCGCTCAACCCACGGATCAAGAAGACAGCCGGAAAAACGGAAACATAGAGAAAAAGCTGCCAGAAGGAGAGGGGCGGGGTCGCTCCTGCCTGAGTAGGAAAGATTTTGGGAAAAACCTGATCAATCATGGTGGGCAAGCCGAATCCGCTCGCAACCCCGTACACCAAACCACACAGAAGGGCTCCCCCAAAGGGCAGCCAGTGCGGTCGAAGAAGGCCGAAATACGGCAAAAAGTCTCGAATACCCGGCTTTTTTTCACGGGCTTCCTCCTTGCTCTCCGGAATCTTTTTCATTTTGGGAAAGAGAAGGCTAGTCCATTTCACTCGATAATGCGAGCCTGCCCGTTATCTTCGCCTGCTCGGCAAGATAAGAAGAGCTCTCCCGTTCAAGCCGGTCCAGTTGATCTCTGGTCAGCCTCCACTTCCAGTTGCCCATGGCAAAACCGGGTTCGTTCAACCTCGCCACCGAACCCAACCCAAGCAAATCCTGTATGGGCGCGACAACCAGCGGGGCAACCGAGCGGTAGGCCAACCTAAGCATATCCCAAGAAGGCGCCGAGCCGCTGACGTTCAAGTAAGAACGGAAATTCCCCCGTACTTCTTCGCCAGCCGACTCATACCAACCGACCGTCGTATCGTTGTCATGGGTTCCCGTATACAAAACAAGGTCTTTTTCA
>JAYOII010000240.1:0-2662 GCA_038118685.1 Opitutia bacterium | reverse complement strand
AACTGCAGCACGGCCATCCCGGGCAAACCGGCCATTCTTCGCAAATCACGCACTTCCTCGCTGATTAAACCCAGATCCTCGGCAAGGAAGGGGAGGTTGGGAAACCTCTTGCGGGCGACCTCCCAAAATTTCATTCCCGGGCCGTTGCGCCAAGCACCCATACGGGCATCATTCGTTTTCGTTGAAATACTCCAATAATCGTGAAAACCACGGAAATGATCGATTCGAACTACGTCGAAAAGCTTGAGCTGAACCGCCAATCGATCCATCCACCAGGAAAAGCCCTCCGCTTCGTGGCGCTCCCAGTCATAAAGAGGGTTTCCCCAGTACTGACCGTTTTCATTGAAATAATCGGGCGGCACGCCCGCCACGTGGGAAAAAGCGGAGTCCGAGGCAACCTGAAAAAGATCCGGCCTTTGCCAGACCTCGGAAGAATCGGGCGCCGCATAAATGGGAAGGTCCCCCAAAAGGGAAACGTTTTTCCCGTTGGCATAAGAACGCAGACTCTTCCATTGCCCCCAAAAAAGATACTGAAGAAAAACATGAAAAGTGAATTCCGGTTCATCACTCATTTCGTCTCCGATGCGGGAATCGGCATTCTTTGAGTCATCAGACCATTTCCACCAGGGCTTTCCTTCTTCGCGACCTTTGAGAACCTGAAAGCACGCATACGAGGTCAGCCAGGAATCGTTCTCTTGCAAGAAGCTCTCCATTTTTCCATAGAGAGCCTCCACCTCGTTCTTGGCGTTGGAAAAACGCGAAAAGGCAAGCTTGGCGCAAGAAAAGAATTCCTCATAGAGACGACCGTAATCGACCTCGTGAGAAGGAAGTTCAGCGAGGGAGCTCAATTCGTCTTCGCGGATCAATCCGATCCTGATCAAAGGATCCCAATCGATGAAGTAAGGGTTGCCGGCGAAAGAGGAGAAAACTTGGTAAGGGGAATCGCCGTACCCAGTCGGGCCAACCGGGCAAGTTTGCCAAAAGCGGATTCCCGAGGAGGCCAAAAAATCAACGAAAGACCGCGCTCCGCTTCCGAGGTTGCCAATTCCATACGAACCGGGAAGGGAGGACAGGTGAAGAAGAGATCCTGCTGCTCTTTGCGAAATCCACGAGGGAAGGGAATGTTTTGGTTTCATGCCGGAGCTTGAAAAAGCTTAATTAGACATAATGCATATTGTGCGAAATATGGCCAAAGGCGAAGGGAAGACAGTAAATCCATAAATAACTGTAAGAAAGCATATTAAGTAATTAATCCGATAGCCCCCAACGCTTTGTGAATGGATAATAAACAACGAAAGCTCGACCTATGATTGCCTTCTCAGGTACGAAACCCCACGATCGACCGTCCAGGCTGTTGGTGGAGTTGTCACCCATTGCGAAATAAGCATTTTGCCCGGTTGGATTGTCTGGTGAATTCTTACTTGGAATCTCGAGAGTTTCTCCATCCGCCAGGAGGCCTTCCGTGCGGTATCCGGGGTAACCGTATTTGCTTGTGGCATTCGGATCTTTGATCAGCGATTCGACAAAAAGACGGTTCTCGTCAAAGGCAATGCAACCGGTAATGGGTTGACCGTTTCGCTCCAGTATGGCCGGATCCCCACGGACAACGAGGTCGGCGAAGTTGCGATTGCCGGTAAACTTTCTTGTGCCAAACTCCTCTGGAATGGTTAATCGAAGCTCGTCTCCCGGTTCTCCGACCAAGCGCTTGATATAGTATTTGTCCTCTCCGATTCGGGGCATTGGCATTGGATCCTGCGGAAAAGTTCCCAACTCATGATTGAATTCATCAATCGATCCGGTCCGGAAAACCGCCGGATCCCCGGCCTCGGGCTTGACGAAGTTATAAGTGAACCGGTCGACGAACAAGGCGTCGCCAAGAAGAATATCGAAAGCCAAAACGACGTCACCCTCCTCGAAAGAATCATCGGAAAGCTTCAGCCTGCTTCCCGTATAACCCAGATCCGGCTTTACGACTCTCTCCAGTTGATTGAGATCGGAGATTCCGGCAAATTTCCTGGCCAACAGTTCGTTCAAATCAAATTCGGCGGGAACCTGAAGGAGATGCTCCTTACCTCCGATTTCAAAGACGAATTCATTGACCAACGTCGGGATCAGAAAGAATCTACCGTTCGGAAACGAGCTGGTCACCTGACGGCTGGTTCTTCCCCCCTCTTGCATAACAAGATACAGTTTGCCCGAGCTTTGAGCTTCCAACTTGTAATGGGAAGCCCCCAGTAAAATCTTGTCGACCACCCGTTCGGCAAAATTCGGTTCCTCTTGCGCCTCATAGACATGAGGTTGCATACCGTAAAAGGACGGATACATGGAATTCGTAGGTATGATGAAAGGCTGCAGGAAGAAACTCCTGATCCCTATGACCACAATGGCGGCAACCAGCAACATCTCTATGTTTTCCACCCAACCTTTTTTGTGGTAATAGAGGCCACCGGATTTTTGCAACGCCTCGTCGACCAACTGGGCCTTCTCTTCCAGTTCTCGACCGGTTATGGATTTCGTAGACAAACTTTCCTGCAAAGCCCCGCAAGAGGAGATCAATGCGTCCAGTTCATCTTTTGAAAGAAGGTCACGCCGGTAAGACAACGCTTTCAGACCGAGACGGAGGATTTCCTTGGCTCCTTTTTTTTGAGAACGGGTGGCTTTT
>JAYOII010000239.1:0-5005 GCA_038118685.1 Opitutia bacterium | reverse complement strand
GTCGGGTTCCTAGTGCCGACGATTGAAAGGTAGGGTCCTGCGGGCAATCTGCCTGCGAGATACAGCCCGATGGGCGGATCGTAAATTTCGTTGAGATGGGGCGGATACGAATCAGTCCCAAAAAAGGAGACCTGTCTTTTTTCGAGGTTTTCTTTTTCTTTGGCAAGCCAGGCTTCGTGTCCATGGGCTGTCAGGGAGTCGATCATTTTGTCCCCTACCCCGCGGACTGCACGCAATTGGCTTTTGCTGGCTTCCAAGATCAAGCGGGGATCCTCACCGAATTCGTCAAGCAAGTGACGGTAGGTGACGGGCCCGAGGCCACTGATCGAGTTGAGCAGAAGGAGGGAGTCGGTGATACTGAGGGAGTCTGTGTTGGGAGGCACGCCTTTTCTTTAAGCGGGAAAGAAGGGCTCTGGCAAAGAGAAACTGCGAGGGGTCACGCAGACGGCCTTAGTCGCGCAACTCCCCCAGTACGTTCATGCGGGAGGGGTGCCGGAGTTTGCGCAGGGCGTGGGCTTCGATTTGGCGGACCCGTTCGCGCGAAACCCCCATGATCGATCCAATTTGCTCGAGGGTGAGCATCCGGCCGGGACATCTCACGGATACCCAGACGCAAGCTTTGCGCAAGCGCTCTTCGGGACTTCCCTTGAACTTGGGTATGGGAATTTTGTCTGGATTCTCCACCGGGCGACTCACGCTTTGAACATAGCGCCATAGCGCCCGGAAATCAAAATTTGGTCACCGTTAATTGAGAAACCGCCTCAGATTGCAAGGTCTTCTTCGCAGAGCGGATGCCCGACAGGAAGGTCGCGGGAGGCCCGCTGTCCGAGCACCTGTTCCCAGCGGCCCGGGCACATGCCGTCTCCGGGCCGGGCAACGCGCAAATTTTCCGCAGTCAAGGTTTCGCCACGGGCAATGGTTTCGGCCACCAGAATGGAGCGCTTGAAGAAACTGCCCTTCGCGGGGGAACCGTTATTTCCCGCAGGGACCGGCGTGACCGGCGTTGGCTCGACGGAGGCATGAGCCACCCGGACGGCTTCGGTCATTTCACCGAATTCAAGGGGAAGCATGGAGAAGGCTCCGTCAATCGAGTCTTCTTCGCGGTCGAGAGCAAAGTGCTTCTCGATGACCCGGGCTCCGAGAACGGTGGCCGCGATAGCGACGGCGTGGCCCAACGAATGATCGGAGAGACCGTAGGCGGTCCCATGTCTTTCGCCTAGCCGAGGCATGTTAATGAGGTGGAAGTCTTCGGGCTTGGCGGGGTACTCGCTTACGCAGTGGAGAAGGACGATTTCCGGGCAACCGTGGTCACGAAGCTCTTTTAGAGCTTGTTCGATTTCTTCATCGCTCGAGACACCCGTGCTCGCAAGGACCGTCTTGCCGGTACGGGCGATTTTACGGAGCATGGGAAAGTGATTGAGTTCGAAGGAGGCTATCTTGTAAAACTGCGGATCAAGGGTCTCCTCTAGAAAATCAACGGCACTTTCGTCAAAGGGTGAGCTGAACAAGGGGAGTCCGTGCCGGGCGGACCGTTCGGCAAGCGGAGCGTGCCATTCCCAGGGGGTCATGGCTTCGGCGTAGAGTTCGCTCAGGTACTTGCCCGCCCAAAGGCCTTCCTTGAGGAGGAAGCGCTCGTCACGCCCCTCCACGGTGATAGTTTCGGGTTTGTAGGTTTGCAGCTTGATCGCATCGGCTCCGGATTCGGCAGCCCGGTCAACGAGCTCGATGGCTTTGTCCAAATGCCCCCCGTGGTTACCCGAGAGTTCGGCCACGACGATGGGCGGCTGTTTCGAGTCGCGAAGCTGGGCAAGCAGGTCCACAGGGAAAAGCAAAGTGCCCGATTACTCAATCGGATGTCGAGGGAAGAAAATCCTTGAGCAGGACTTTGAGTTGTTCCTCACTCAGGGTTTCGCAGTTGCAATTGCTTGCGTATACGAAGCCTTCGGTAGCGGATACTCCTCCGAGAATCCCGATTTTGTTACCCCAAAAGGATTGGATGGGTTGGATGACGTAATGGTTGTCGAATTCAAGAACGTTTCTCGATTCATCGGCCGGGATCAAGACTTCGTGCACTTTTTCTCCGGGCCGGAGGCCTATTGTATCCCATTCGCATCCAGGGGCCAGTACGTGGGCCATGTCGGCAACCGAACAAGCGGGTATCTTGGGCACGAACAATTCCCCGCCAACCATGTTTTCGAGGCTTTGCAACACGAATTCGACTCCTTGATCAAGCGTGATCAGAAAACGCGTCATCTCGGGGTTGGTTATGGTCAACTTACCCGAGTCCCTCTGCTTGGCGAACAAAGGAACGACGCTTCCCCGGCTTCCAACGACGTTCCCGTAACGCACGACGGAATAGGTGGTGCCTCCTCCCCCGGCATAGCTGTTGGCCGCGATGAAAACTTTGTCCGAACAGAGCTTGGTCGCACCGTAAAGGTTGACGGGGTTGACCGCTTTGTCGGTGCTCAGAGCAACGACTTTCTCAACTCCCGCACGAATTGAAGCCTCGACCACGTTGGTCGCTCCGTTGACATTGGTCTTGATGAATTCGTGAGGGTTGTACTCGGCAGCGGGAACCTGCTTGAGGGCGGCGGCATGAATCACGTAATCAACACCCCGCATGGCAAGAAAAAGACGATCCTGGTCCCGGACGTCCCCAAGAAAGTAACGAAGAGCGGAGTCGCGCAAATCAGGGTCGGCTTGCATCTCCGATTGTTTCCACTCGTCTCTGGAATAAACGATCAAGCGGCGTGGCCGGTACCTTTGCAAAACGGTTTTGACGAACTTTTGCCCGAAGGATCCGGTTCCCCCCGTGATCAATATCGATTTGTCATTAAGCATGTTTAACGATTCATTAAACCAATTTCACCCCATGGAGTCGATTCGAAAGATAGCAATGCCAATCCCCATACACAGGAAGAAGACAGCCGAAAACTTGAGGGAAGTCCAACCATGAACGAAGCATGGCTGTCCGAGACTTCGGTACCCGGCGCGACCACTGCAATTTTGCTTGGCCCGATTCCGGAAGAAACCGTCAGGGAGGAATGCCTGAGCTACCCCAAGGGGGTCCTTTGGATCGCTCCGACCGAAACCGAGTCCGCAATGACCGGCGAATGGCCTGCCTTGGCCATTGCCCGTTGCACTGACTCCGGAGACTTGATCGTGGAGGCGATCAGGCGCCTGTTGGGAAACGAGTACGACAGCCAACCGGTTATCAAGGCGAGCAGAGGAGCCGAAACCAATTCTCAGGAACTTTACTCAGCCATCCTCGATATGGTCATCAGTGAGATCGATTCGACTTTCAGGTCGCGAAAAACGAGAAATGAAGTCGGCTACCAAAGGCAATTTCAGGTATTCGAGAACCTTTGCGGATACCTCAAAGGACGGGTACCCGACGAATGGAGGGATCTGGCGAGCAATTCTCTCGCCGTGGTCGTCGGCGCCGGGACTTCTTTGGATCAAACCCTGCCTTTGCTCAAGCAGGGCTTTCCAAAACCGGTGGTGATTGCCGCGGACAGCTCCCTGCGGGCACTCCGCTCCGCGGGCGTCGATCCGGATTTCGTCGTTAGTATCGATGCCGAAAAATCTTACGATTCATGTAGCGACGCAAACTACGCCCCGGGGATGGCAATTCTATCCAGCCAATCGCACGAGAGTTGGCGGAACAAATGGAAAAACAGGTGCAGGTTTCTCTCGGGTCGCGTACTGACCGAGGACTGGTTGGCGGAAAAAGGGATCGCAAAAACAAAGCTACTGGCGCTCAACAACGCAGGCCTGACCGCCTTGCTCTTTGCCGACTTCCTTGGCCCGGCGGGCATCATCCTAACCGGAATGGATCTGGCTCAAGGCGGAAAAGGGAATGAGCGCTACGCCTCAAGCACGGGCCGGTCGCATGTGCAAATAGACAAGGTACATTTTCACAAAGTGCCGGGAAACTTCGAGGAGAGCGTACCCACGCCTTTTCTCTCCGATTGGCAGGAGACTTCCGAAATGACCGGTGAAGTGTCCAGGCGCCGGTTGATTGTAAACTTGAATGACCGGGGTGCTCAACTACAGGGGGCGACGGTCATTCACCCCAAGGACATCAACGAACTTAGAAGCGCGATTTCGGAAAGCCTCGAGCCTTTCGAGCCTTTGGGGGAAGACTTGCTGAGCAAGAAGAGAGCCGTTCAGGGCAATGGCATGAACCAAATCCTCACTCACATGGCAAATCGCTGCGACCGGTCATGGCATGGTTTCCCAAAGAAGGATGGAAGTCACCGTGAAAAGAGCGATTACCTGAAAGCCCTATTTGCGGACCCGGACATGGCGAGCTTTCTTGGGGATTTCGCATTCACGGTTCTCCCAAAGATCACGTCCGGTGCCCCGTTGGAGGACAAGGAACTGGATTTGGCCGTGGAACAGCTCCGAAACTTGATTTGGAGATTGGAGGATTCGATTTTGGAATGCGAACCGGACGAGCGGTTTCTGATCCGCTTCCTCTCCGAAAAATTCAACTAGTCGTTTTCCTGGCGAACCATTCGCTCGAGGGCCCTGTCGGCGACGCAAAGGGCTTGCTCGATCGATTTTGAATCGTGGGCATTTCCGACAAACCAATTGTGGTGAGGATGAAAATAAATACCTTCCTCGGCGCAAATCTGACAAAATTTTTGGATTTCAAACAGGTTTGTATCTCCTTCGAACCAGGGATAAGGCATCGAGGAAGGCCCGGTCATTCGAAGAGTTTTCCCATGCTTGGCAGCAGTTCGCTCGAGTCCTTCGGTCAACTGCCTGCCTTTTTCCAAAACGCTCTTGGCCACTTCTTCACGCTCGGATAATTCAAGGGATTTGAGGGCGGCAGCCATGGCAACGGCATCGTTCCAACAGCTTCCGGTAAGAAAAACCTCCATGGATGCTTTGCGGAGAGGCTCCTTGCCAACGCAAGCGGAGATTGCGTAGCCATTGCCAAGCGCCTTGGAATAAACCGCCAAGTCGGGCGTGAAGCCAAAGTAGCGGTGAGAACCTC
>JAYOII010000238.1:0-5009 GCA_038118685.1 Opitutia bacterium | reverse complement strand
GTCTCCGTAGCCGAGATCGTCACACACGACGTAGATCAAATTGGGCTTGGTCTTGGCAAGGCCGAGCTGGCCCAAAAGGAAGAGGTAGGGCAGAATGAGGAAGGAGAGTCGGTTCATGATTGGTTGTTGTGCGGTGCTTTGGGTAAGGTTGATTACTTAGGAACTCGGTTAATGGTCAAATAAGCCATGTCTTCGAAGGGTTTTCCATCCGAGGATTCGAGGTTGAGATCGATCTTTACCTGGTTGACCGGTTTGATTCCCTTGATCGCCAAATGAACGGTCTTGCCGTCCGGAGACAAAGTGGTCTTTTCGATTTTGATCTTTTCACGCCCTCTTTTGTCGGAGCCGGGCAGGTATTCCCGGGATCCGTATCCTCCCGTCCACTTGTAGTCCCATTGCTCAAGAACGTAACGGGATGGATCTTTGGCGACCTCGGGGTCGAGCTCGAAGTTGAAGCCTAACTCGATTCCGTCTTTTTTCACTTGGACGTCGCTGAGTAGACGCGCGGGTTCACCGGTGTAGCGGAAGCGGTGAACGTGACCCTGAGAAAGCCCTCTGCGTCCCCCTCCGTTCCATCCGTTCAGCCCGGTTGCATAGACTTGTCCGTCCTTTGGGTTGACCCGGGCTCGTTGGATGCCTGTGAGAGCGTCGATCTTGATCTTCACGATGGCCGCTTGGCTTTGACCTTCGATCTCCTGAAGCATCATGTAGTAGAGCCAGCCCTTGCCGAAGCTTGTGTGCAGGAGTTTGCCGGACAAGGGACCCCACCTCGAGTCGTCGACCCACAATTGTCCGCCCGATGAATTGTCGAATGCCTGGGGCATCCAAATCAAGGGCTGATCGAAAGTCTTGGGCGGGATGACCTTTTTGTGGTCGATGCGCCCGCCGTCGGGCGCCCAAAGAGCACCTCGGCTATGGGTTTGGACGTAGCCGTAAAAACCACCGGGCTCGCACAGGCTTACCTTGGATGCGGGCATCCAGCTCCCTTGGTTGTCGCTTACGGTGACCCGTCCGTCCGGCATGATGCCCATTCCGTTGGGGGTGCGGAAGCCCGTACAATGGACTTCTCTCTTCTTCCCGTCCGGAGAAACCTTGATTACGGATCCAGGCAGAGCGTAGGAAGTGTATTGTCCGGATTTCGCGTAATACAGATTGCCGGCCCGGTCTCGCTGCAGGTCGAAATTGAAGGCGTGAAAGAAGGTCGAAACGTCGTCGTCCGCACTGAAACTTTCGTAAAAGTCCGCCTCTCCGTCGCCATTGAGATCGTGCAAGCGGACAAGGCGATCCTTGCAGGTGACGTAGATCTTGCCGTCGACCACTTCAAGCCCAAAGGGTTCGTACATGCCGGCGGCAAAACGTTTCCATTTGATTTCATGGAGAGCCCCGTCGATTCCGGAGACAATCCAAACGTCTCCACCGTGCGTGCAAACGGCCATTCTTCCATCCGGAAAGAAGGCCAAAGCCGAAGTTCTAAGCCAAGTCTTTCCGGAAGGAATCTCGGGTAGGGTCAGGGTGTCCAGGACATAAGGTTCCTTTTGCGAAGATACCTTCCCTTGGGTCGTGAGGATTTCCGGCCACCGGGCGGGGCCGCCCTTGATCTTTTCCTTGAGGTTCGGCAGGGTCTTTCTTTTTTGCAAATGAGTCAGGTAGCTGGCGAAGGCCAGAAGTTCTCCTTCTCCTTTTCCCGAGAAGCGGATGACTTGAAGGCTTTGGCTTTTTCGCGAAGCGGGAATGGTCAGGGTGGTTGCATTTTCCTTGCCTGGTTTTAGGAGTGATTTATCCGAGCCTCCTTTTGCGAATACTGCCGTGAAGCGACCGATTGCTCCGTCTTCTTTGACCATGTTGACCGCAATCCCAATGCCGGATGCAGGATCGAGTTTCGCTTCCTTGGCCAGCAAGGGAAGATAGCCTTGAACGACGTTGTCCTTCTCCAATTTCGCAACTTGAAGCAAGAGGTCCTCGTTGCCGGCTTCGATTTGCAGGGTTTGAACGATGGCACCGAATCCTTTGGGCTTGGAAGGCATCTCGAGAATTTTTCGCCCGTCGATCGAGTAGGAGAGCACGACTTGGTTTTCAAACAGGTAGTGCCCATGATACTGCATCCATTTTGCAGGCATGGGGCCACGGGGCAAAAGATCTTCGGTCGGGTAGTCGAAAGTTCCTTCGTGAGCCCACTTCCAATTCGAAAGACCAACGATTCGGGTGCCATCGATCATGGGGACTCCTTCCCCGCGCTCTCGGTAGTGCTGCGTACTCCCCAGATCCAGGAAACCCTCGTTCCATAAGTCCGCCAAGTCCATGCTGTGCAAGTCGTAGCTGATGGAATGCTTGTCTCCTAGTTTTATGGATAGGACGCTGGACACGTTTCTTCCCAATTGGGAGGCCAAAGCGGGCCCGAAATCACGGTCGGGTCTCTTTTTTTTCGGAGGCGGAGCAAGGGTGACCTTGGGCAAGCCTGCCAAATAATCTTCGGTGACGGGCTTGTATCCCGGGAAGTTTGGCTTCATGAACTTTTCCCGAAGGTAATGGATCACGTCATAGCGTTCTTCCGGACTCATCCAGGTTTGGGGGCCCATCAACCCGTTGCCCTTGGTAAGGGTGACGAACATCGAATAGGGGTCTTCTCCGAATTTAAAGGGGCCTTTGCCGAAGGCGGGCGAAATCGGAAGGGCAGGGATTAGGCCATCGATTCCGTGACAGTTGGCGCAGAGATTCTCGTAGGTCGCTTTTCCCCGGTCATAGCTTTCTTTGTTCAGGGATCGGAGGATACCGGCATGATCGACGGAGTTGGGTTCTTGCTCGGCGAAGATTGGCGGAGCAAGAAAACAGATACAAAAAAGCAAGCAGAGGAGTGACCTAAGGACGGGATTTGTTCGCATTCCCTCCATTCTTCCCTCACCTGTTTGCTAAGTCAAGGCTGACGCATGGAGACCTCTTAACTGTCCGGTCGAGCCAAAGTGAAAGGATTCATCGGACCCAACGTCTCGAGGTGGTTTCGAATGACCGTGACCACCTGGTCCACGCTGAAAGCTGGGAAGGTTGCTGGTGCTTTATAGTTTTTCTCGCACCGAAGGCGGATCAGTAGGTATAAGGGAAAGGTTCGGGAAATCGGGGTCGTCGTTGAAAAAGATGAGATCTGCAACCTGAGCGGGTTGGTTCTCCGAAAGGTATTTTTTTTGGCCTGGAATAAAACGATTTTGATATTTTTCAAGCAGGGTTTTCATGTCTCCGAAGTGGGCAAGGTCTCGAACTTTTGCCCGCTCGAGAATCACTTGGGGCGAACACATGACCAAAATCCTGAAATCGAAAAACTCGATGAGTTCTTTGCGGAATAGCATTACGCCCTCGAAGAGAAGAAACGCCTCCTCGGGGGCCTCCTTGAATTCGACCGATCGGGCTTCTCCCCTATGATGGTCGAAAATTTCCGGCGCATACCGCCGGTCGCCACCCGGTCCCAAGGGTTGCAAAACTTTTTCCCTGACTGCCGAGTAATCGAATGAATCCTCGACGTAACCCTCGACCGACATGGGACCTTGCCTATGCCTGATCTCGGGCGGGTTGTGAAAACCGTCCAGTCCCGCCCGTACGACTCTCTTTCCCTTCTCTTGCAGAACCCCGGCAAGTTCGTCGGCCAAGACCGTCTTGCCCGATGCACTCAGGCCGTCAATCCCCACTCGTACGGGGTGGGCTAATTCGATCTTACCTAAGGCGTGAGCGATTTTGTTGAGGATTTCTTTTCTCGGGGAATCTTTCATGAGGCGTTGGGCGAAACGATTGTACGCCTATTGCATCTCTGGTTGATCGACAACCCGCTTTTATCTGGCTTGGCTAAATACGGTAATTCGGGCAAAAGCATTTCTTGAAAAATGGAATCGATGAAAAGGGTTCAAGAAGAACAAAGCGCCTTGAGGCGACCGATCGTTGAGTAAGAATACGGACTACTCGACTTCCGCTCTTTGGCGTCTAAGCGTCGCGGGTTTTAGGGTGAACTTGATTCCCGGAATCATTTTGTGGTTCATTGGCTTGGGCGTGGTTCTGACTTACTATTTCATCGACTCTTCGAGAATGTTTTTCGATTTCGTCATGCAAACGAAAAAGGACTACGGGTATTGGTATTCTTTCGTTGCGACCGGTTTCTTCGGAGGCTTCATTCCCTTTCTTTATCTTTGGGGGGCGGGAAAAATTCCCGTGGGAATGGTTTCCTCCTACGCTGCCTTTTTCGTTCTCTACTGGTCTGCCCGCGGGGCGGAAGTCGATGCTTTCTACCGCCTGCAAAGCGTTCTCTTTGGTGACGAATTGGATTGGGTCACCATCATCACCAAGGTGTTCGTGGATCAATTCGTTTACTGTATTCTTTGGGCAGCTCCCGTTACCGCCTTCTTTTACGGTTGGAAGGACTGCGGCTTTTCGTGGTCTTTGTTTCTGCGGACAAACTCCAAGCAATCCTACCTCTTCGAAGTCGGACGTCTTCTTCTTTCCACATGGTTGGTTTGGATACCCGCGACCGCCATCATCTATTCACTTCCCCCGGCCCTTCAAATCCCCCTTTTCAGCCTTACTCTATGTTTCTTCGTGCTGTTGGTGAGCGTATTTTCCAAGAATGACTCAGAAGAGAAAAAGTAAACGAAGCGCCCTTCGGACATTCGAGGCTGCCTGATTTGGCAAAACCTGGTTCGACCACCGAATCCCTTACGTCGCTCGGTTGGATTGGAATTTGCCCGGGTGCTTAATTGTTCCCCGAAACCCTTTCTTTCAAGGCATCGGCGATACAGTCGGAAACTTGTTTTCCCAGCGCTTTCTTCCCCTCGGGCTTGAAGTGAACGTTGTTGTCGGCAATCGCATATTTGGCCCATTGCGGTTTCATGAACGCATGCAGATCGTTGATCTGCACCCCGTTTTTTTTCATCACGCCAAGGGCAACCTCCAGGTATTTCCGCTCGAGATCCTTTGGGATCAGAACCTCCTGCTTGAACCGCCGTTTCATGGTGGTTTCGTGGGCCGGGCAAGCC
>JAYOII010000237.1:0-5059 GCA_038118685.1 Opitutia bacterium | reverse complement strand
GACTTGAGTGAGAAGGAAATTCGGAGGATCGGACTAAGACCTTGGAAAAAAGAAATCATACCCAGGACGCTTCGTCTGGTCGGCGGAGCCTTGGACGGGCTCGACGACGTGTTCAAAGGTTCTCCTCTTGCGGGCAACATGGCGGGCGGGACGCATCACGCTTTCCTCGGTGAAGGATCCGGATACTGTATCTTCAACGACTTGGCCGTTTGCGCCGAAGTCGCTTTGGGTCGTCCAGGGGTCAATCGAATTCTCATTTTGGACTTGGACGTCCACCAAGGTGACGGTACGGCTGAGATCTTCGACGGAGACGAGCGCGTCTTCACCCTGTCTCTTCATGGAAAGAACAACTTTCCCTTCAGGAAAAAATCGAGCGATCTCGACATCGGTTTTGAAGACGGAACTACGGACGAAGAGTATTTGTCGGTCCTTTCGCAAGTATTGGAGGAAATGTCGGGGGAAAACTTCGATTTGATTTTTTTTCAGGCTGGAGTCGATGGTTTGGCTTCCGATGCATTGGGCTTGCTGAATTTGTCCAGGGAGGGCATGCGGGAAAGAAACAAAAGGGTTTTCGAATGGCGCAAAAAACTTGATCTGCCTTTGCTCATTTTCATGGGCGGCGGCTATGCGAATCCGATTGATGATACGGTGGACGCCTTTTGCGACCTGTTTCTAGCCGCAGCCGGAGAATGCGAGCCTTTCTCGCGAACCTGACTTGTTCATTTTTCCCTTGCCGAAAATAATTTCCGCTGGGTTTCCAAACGTTTTTTGAAAGCGGGGTTTCGGGCCAAGTTGTTGAATTGTTTCGGATCCTTCTTCATGTCGTAGAGTTCCTCCGAACCATCTCCGTACTTCATGTACGCCCAATCCGAGGTTCTCATCGAAGTGCCTCTTCCCACGAACGAGAGGGCGGATTTCTTGACGCTGACCGTGGGGTCTTCCAAAAGGGGCAAGAGACTCTTTCCTTGAACGCTCTCCGGAATAGGCAGCCCGGTGAGGGCGCAGGCGGTGGGGAACATGTCGACCAACTCGACGATGGAGGAGGTTTGTGCGGGTTTTTGACCGGGAGCTTTGATGATGAGGGGAACCCGGGTCACTTCTTCCCTCAGGTTTCCCTTTTGCCAAAAGTGGTGTTCTCCGAGCAGATAGCCATGGTCGCTGGTGAAGAAAACGGCTGTTTCCTTGTCCAAGCCAAGCTCCTTGAGGGCGTTGAGAATCCGCCCGACCTGCTCGTCCATGAAGGTGACGGTAGCCAAATAACCGGACCACATTCTCTTTTGGTTGTCGGGAAACTTGTCGATTCCATATTTTTTGGAATTGGAATTCGAGACGGCTGCCTTGGGCATGTCGTCCCAGTCGCCTTTCGGGACGAAGGGGAGTTTCATTTGCTTGAAGGGGTAGCGTTCGAAATACTGCTTGGGCGCGACGTTCGGGTAGTGCGGGCGAACGAGTCCGGTTGCCAAAAAGAAGGGCTTCCCTTCTTTCTTGAAATTTTTGAGAAGTTCGACCGATTTGGTTGCCGCTTTCCAGTCCGGTTGATCCGAACCGTCGCCGACGTAATCAACGGTAACGAACATCCGAAACGGCATCTTGGTGGATTGGCGGCCCTGGAGCTCGGTGGTGAATTTGTCAAGGTTCAGGCAAGCGTAGTTTCCCGGGGTATGAGCCTCTTTGCCGGGCATGTTGTATTTGGCCGACCAACATGCCGGCACGTCGTCTCCATCGGTTCCTGCGATGATGTCTCCCGGTACGCGCATGTGAAAGATTTTGCCCACCCGGGTACTTGAATAACCGTGTTTTTGAAAATGTTCGCCCCAAGTAATTTCCTTTTCTCCACGGTAGCGTCCTCGCATGAAGCTTGCCCGGGAAGGGCGGCAGACCGTCCCTTGGCAATAGGCGTTTCCAAAGAGCGTGCCTTCCCGCGCCAGTTGGTCGACGTTGGGAGTTTGGGCAATTTCGCTGCCATAACAACCGAGGGCGTCGGCCTTGAGGTCGTCCGAAACGATCAGCAATACGTTTTTGACTTTTGCGTGAACCGACAGACCAAGGAGAATCCCGAGGGCAAAAACCGTTCTCCTGATCATGAATTGAGATGCCGGAGGCTCTTTCGAATGCTCTGCAAAGGGGCAGGGGAGTGGTCTTGCTCGACGTGGCAGTGTTTGACTCCGGCCTTTTGGGCGGCCCGCATGATCGGTTTCATGGGAATCATTCCGTCTCCGATCTCGTCAAAGGCATCCTTTTCAAGTTTTCCATAATTCGGACAAGGGGTTCCTTTTTTCAAGTCCTTGAGGTGAAGTTGAGAAATTCGGGGGCCGAGTTTGCCGATCATGGAAACCGGATCCACGCCCCCGACTTTTACCCAAAAGACGTCGACTTCAAAAGACATGTCGGGGGAAAAGGATTCGACGAACACCTCATAGCCCGTCTTGCCCTTGTGCATGGGTTTGAATTCGAAAGCGTGGTTGTGATAGGCCAAACGGATGCCCGCTTTCTTTGCCAAGGCGGCTCCTTTGTTTAGCGTCTCCGCCGTTTTTTCATAGGCCTTCAAGTCGGCTCGGTCCACCTCGTGAAGATAGGGCACGACAAGGTCCGTGAGCTTGTGCTTGCGGGCGGTCTCGAGAATCTTCTCGAATGGTTGAACTCCCTTTTTGCCGGGAGCCAGCAGAGAATTCCAATCGAAATGGGAAGAATTGACCTGCATGCCTTGGTCTCTGGATTGGGTAATCAGGTCGATCGCTTGGGGAGAGGGAAACCCGAAAGGTTCAACCTGTTTGTATCCGGTTTTGGCCACTTCCCGGATGGTTTTGCCCAGATCTTCCTTGATCGGATTGCGAAGGGTGTAAAGCTGCAGTCCGATCCGGTCCAGATAGGGAAGGGCCGGCTTGCGCGCGAAAGCGGGAAGGCAGAGCGTGATTCCGCTTGCCCGGTAGATGAAAGATCGTCGATTCATAATCCAATCGTATACCTCCGCAGACAAGAGTTTGGCAAGGGATCAATTGGGTTCTTCGGGATCTTGTGAAGTGGGAGGAGGATCTTTCGGGGGGAACAAGGCTCTTTTGGACTTTCGGAAGACGGAAAGCAAAAACAAGCCCAGGTGCAGGCAGGTGGGCAGGGCGGCGGACACGCCCATGATCAGTCCGAAGTAAATGTTTTTGGCATTTTCCCGTCCAGTCGGATCCTGCAGAGCCTGGACCGCTCGGTTGGTGTACTTGGTTCCTCTTTGGGCGAGTTCCTCGGGCGCGTTTTCCCAAAGGCTTATGATCCATCCTCCGAAGGTAAACACGAAGAGGACCCAAAGGGTGGCCAGAATGGCGATGAAAAGGTCCAGGGAGAGATGAAAGACGTATTCCGAAGTCTTGGTGGATGCGAGGGCCCGGCGAATGATCCAAATCGTGACGAAGAAGGAAAGACTGTCGAAAAGGGCTCCGAAAATGCCCACGGGGATTTGCAATTTGAGGTAGTGCGAGGCTTCGTGGGTCAGCATGTAGTGAGGAAAAGCCGTGTAGATGGCCCACCAGTAGCAGGCGACGTTCAGGAGGATGAAGAAGAGAAAGAGGAGAGGGAAAAAAACTTGGATTGCCCCTCTTTTTCGCTCATAGATATCGAGAACCTGATGAAGGGCGTCCCGCCAAGTTGCGATGATGCCGTTCATTGCGGGTTTTGCCTTTTGTATCGAACCTCAGAGAGGTACGTGCCTTTGTTCCTCAACCGATTGCTCGCAAGCTTCGATGATCTTCATGCAAGTGATGGCGTCGTCCAAACTGGACAGGGGCTCTTCTCCTTTTCCTATGACTTCCTCCAGAAAGTGCCGTCCCATCGAGCGAATCGTGTACGGATAGGCTGAATAAGTTTGAGAATGAACCACGGCGGGCGTATTTTCCACCCAATCACGGTAGCTGTAGCGGGTGGCGCCTTTCGTGCCGATGACCTTGATCATGAAAGTCCAAGGGTCCCCGGCATGATCGTCGGATGCGAAACTTGCGCACAAGTGTGAAAGGGAGTTGTTTTGCATTTGCAGGGTGACCATGGCGAGGTTTTCCTGCGGCACGCTGCCGTCGTTGATCGTAGCTTTCATGCAGGATGCCATTTTGGGAGCACCCGCCAAGTAAAGCGTGCAATATGCATGGTGCGTGAGAATTTGCCGAATTACCCCCGGATACCTGGCGGCGACCTCTTCGGGGTGGTGGATGTTGTAAAGGACGTAAATGGATACGATTTCCCCGAGCTTTCCGCTTTCGATCAGATCTTTGGTCCGCATGACGGTGGGTTCGTAGATATAATTGTGTACGGGAGCGACCCGGACGCCTTTCCTGTTTGCCGCTTCCTTGATTTCCTCGATTTCGGCTATCGTGACTGCAGTGGGTTTTTCCACGAGGACGTGCTTGCCGGCTTCGATGGCCTGCATGGCATAGGAATGATGGGTTTCCATGTTGGTGAGGATATACACGACGTCGACTGCTTCGATCAATTCTTCCGCACTGTCGAAAACCCGGGTCCCGAAAAGCTCGGCTTTTTCCTCCGCTTTGGAACGCGTCCGGTTCCAAATGCCCGTGAGTTCGGCATTAGCCGAAGAGCTAACGCCTTCCCCGTGCAGGTATGCAATATCGCCTGCTCCAATGAAACCTACTTTGATCATGACTTGAGTTTATCTACTGAAAACAACATTTTTTCAAGCGCAACCAAGGAAGTTGGACTTTAGGCTTTCCAACAAGCGCCAAGTAGGCTTTTTGTATCATCAGCTCCTTACCCCATGGCGTCTTTTTGGAAGAAAATAACACGGAAGAAAAAAATAGCCGGCTTCTTGCTTTGCTCCTTCTTGTTGATTTTCTCGATCTGGTTGGCTTTGCCTGATCTCGTGGAATGGGGTTTGAGAAATCAATCCGAGGATTTTGGTTGCTCGGACTTTGAGGTCGAAGTCGAGCGGATCGATCCTTGGCTTTCCCGTTTTTCTAGCCTCCGCATGGAAAAAGAAGAAAGCCTCAGTCTGGGCATCGATCATGCCGATATCTTCTATTCCCCGGGCTCTCTTGCCGAGGGCAAGGTCGACGCAATCTCATTG
>JAYOII010000236.1:0-5081 GCA_038118685.1 Opitutia bacterium | reverse complement strand
GTCGGTTACCGTGAAGTTTGTTCTTTTCTGCGCAATGAAATCACCCGTGAGGAATTGATTTCGTCCATTTGTTTATCCACGCGCAGGCTTGTTTCCAAGCAAAGGAAATGGTTCCGCAAGCGCTTTCCGCCTTCCTCGCGTCTTCTTTTGGATCCTGATTCCGAACTTCGACCGGCTGATTTGAAATGGGTTTCCGGCGCTTGACCGCATCCGGTGTCTGTGGCTAAATTCGTTGCTGACTCATTCATTCCCCGCCGTTTTACTTTTTCACATGAAGCCCCTACGAAAAATCATCATCTTGGCCAATTCTTACAAGCGTGGGGCGGAACAGGCGGCTGTCCGTTTGCGGGAATTGGCCGAGAATCATGGTGTGGAAGCAGTTGCCACCGCCGAGTTTCCGGCCCCAAGTGGTTTTCTGGAGGGCTCGGACGCCTGTTTCGTAGTCGGAGGAGACGGCACTTTGCTCAACGTCATGGAAGAAGCCGTCCGTCACGACGTGCCGGTGGCCGGCATCAGGCACGGGCAACTTGGTTTTCTAGCCACTTTTTCACCCGAGGATATGGAAGCGAAAATACCGGCTCTTTTCAGAGGGGAGTACAGGATCAGCAGGAGGAGCATGCTGAGGTATCGCGATGAGAGCGGTTTTTCAAAGTGCGCGTTGAATGACTTGGTGGTGAAGAGTGGGACGAACGGGAGACTGGGAAGGTTTTCCGTTTCCGAAGGGCGGGAGAGGGTCGCCGAGTACGCCTGCGACGGGATCGTTTTCTCAACGCCGACCGGTTCGACCGCTTACAACTTGGCGGCGGGTGGACCGATTGCCCACCCTGAGGCTCAAGTTCTGCTGATGACTCCGATATCGGCCCATACCCTTACGAGCCGAAGCGTGGTTTTTCCTTCCGGGGTGGCCCTCTCGATTCAATCGGAGAGCAACCCCGACGAGCCCTTGGTGTCGGCGGACGGCCAACCGGCTTTTGAGGCTTCGGCGGTTTTCCCTATCGAGGTCACCGTTGCGGATGAAACCTTCCCTCTTTTGGAAGAAAAGAACCACTCGCATTTTCATGTTTTGCGCAGTAAGTTAAAATGGGGCTGATTCCCTCTTTGTGAACGGCTGACAGACTGCTATGCTTTCCTCGGGTACTCGCATCGGAACAACAAGAATTCTTTCTTGGTTGGGCGAGGGTTCGACAGGCCAAAGTTATCATTGCGAATCGACCGAAGGCGATCTCAAGGGGAACCTGCTCTACGTGAAGCTTGTCCATCGGCAAATTTCGGAGAGAAATGGATTCGAGGATTACTTCCTTCAGGAGTGCCAAACGCTCGAACAATTGGAAGGACCGGGGATTTGGCCGATCAGGGAATTCGGTGTGATGAAGTGGAAGCATTGGATTGGCTACGATTGGCTGGAGGGGGAGAACCTTCCGGCCGAAGGTGAGAAGGAAGTCGGCCCTGTCATTCGCTCTCTGGATGAGCTCATGGAATACAATCCGGTCAGCCTCACCCCCGAGCTTTTGCTCGACTTCATGATTTCCTTGCATCGCGGCCTTTACCGCATTCATCAATCGGGGATGGCTCACGGCAACGTGAAGCCAAGCAACGTCTTGGTGAGGAAGGCCGAGAATGGGAGCGGGGAAGCATGGGTCACCGAGACGGGTCTTTTCCGGATTTGCAAGTTTCAACCCATCGGCGGGGACGAGTCTTCGGGCAACGAGGTTTCCTTCCTCAACCAAGACGGCCTCGATTCCAGGGAAGAAGCAGACAAGTTCCGGCCTGAAAATCCCAATGAACCGGACGTTCCCGATGAACGTTGGGACATTTTTGCCTTGGGCAAGATCGTCCGGTGGGCAATCGACAAAGTCGATGCCGACGCCCCGCGTTGGGAGCAGTGGAATTCATGGGCCGAACAGGCGGAGCAAGTCGACTCCCGGATCGTTTTCCCTTCCATCGCCCATTCGATGCAAGCCTTGCCGGGGGTCGGGAACCTGTCCGAGTACGGAATAAAGGCCGAGGACTCGAGCGGAGAAAGCAACGTCGACTTGGATGCTTTGCGTGAAAAGCGGGAACGCGAGTGGGCATTGGCCGAAAAGCTGAGCACCCTACGCTTCCGAAGGAACATGACTGGTCTGGCGGGGGGGCTCTCTTTGTTCTTGTTTCTCTTTTCCTGCGTCTACCTATTCTTTCTTCCCGTGCCTTGGACGGAGTATTCCCTCGCGGGCAATTCCGAATTTAAGGAAAAGGCCTCCGATAGCTACCAGTTGGGAGCGGGGTTCCTGAGCGGGAACGCATGGGGCATCGTACCCCCCGCCTGTGACGAAAAGGGAGTGGGCGGACAGAACGTAACGGGTAGATGGGAAATAGAGGACGGACTTTTCAAGCTGAGCTTTCGTCGCCTGAAGAGAAGCAAGACCGAGGAGAGCGGAAAGAAGCGGGCGGATTTGATCTTCCCCGGAAACACCTCGCCCGATGACTACAGTTATTGGAACGATTACCTGCGCCACGACGCCTCGAGGGAAGCCTTGATTCTGGTCAAGCGCGAACACAAGGACCAGTTTTTCGTACCCGGCCGTGAAGGGAATGAATCGATCACCCTGTATCCCGAGTCGCGCCTCAAGAAAAGCTCGGGCAAAATCGCTTCCGCCGAACTCGCCTTTATCCGTGAGGGGGAAACCGGTTTCAGTTGGTCCTTGTTCTTTGGATTGGGGTTTGCGTTGGCTTGTTTTATTTACCATCGCGAGCTTGGAAAACTTGAAGCCGAGAAAGCGGAAAGTATTGAGTAGCTCGTCTTCTTTTCGTAGTAATCAGTGCGAAATGCTCGCCGAGTTTAAGATTTTACGGCTTTTTGCCGCCCCTTTGTTTTTGTTTTTTGTTTCTTGCGGGATGGAAGATCCGGATGGTCCCTACAAAGGGTACGTCAAGGATTGGGTTTACGAGGTATTCGAAGGAACCCTTACTTCGGAAGGGGAAGACAGTCAGTTGCGGGTTGTTCTCAAGAATACGCCGTCCGGAATGTTTTCGGAGATTGTTTTCCGTCAACCCGGGAAAGATGAGGTCGTTCGATCGGGCGAATGGGAAGTGGACGACGGTAAACGGGTGTTGCGCTTTCCGGATGGCGACGTCCGCGAGTACTATCTGATCAAGCGCGGGGCACGCTTTGCCTTCCAAACCAAGCATGGCCTGAGCAATGACAATGGTTCACCGGTTTTGCTCATGAGAAATGACGGCTTGTCCCGGAAGGAGTCCTACCCGTTGTCTTTCGACTTTATCGACGCCGAAGAGGTTTTGGTTCGGGGCGGTGGGATTGAAAGGAATTTGAAAGGGGAGTGGAAATGGGCTTCCGGTCGCGTGGTCGTCCTTGTTGAGCTTCCCCCGGGGGAGGGGGCCGAAGCCAAAGGCCAATCTCCGGAGAGTTACAAGTACTTCCTTCGCTGGTCGGATGATGCAGCCGGAGAACTTGAGTTGGAGAAAATGGTGATTTTGAGACCGTTTCTCAAGGAGGATCGCTCCAAAAGACAGAGTTGGATGAGCTCCCTGATCTTTCCCGAGTCCCCGAGACTCAAGCCGAATTGAATCTTCCCGCCCCCTTTTTCAAAGGTTTGACGTTCTGATTCCAATGTTCATGATTGGTTGCTTTTTCATTCAGTAGTTCAATGTTTATCTCAATTCAAAAATTAATGTCCAAAGGCTTGGGTCTCGTTGTCTTTGGCGGACTTCTCGTCTTTGTGATTATCTCCTTCGTTACCTTTACGGATTCAGGTCAAAGTCTATGGGACGAGGTTTTTCCCGGAGGTCAAAGGGAGAAAATGGAATTCTTCGAACATGATCTCAACGACAATGAACAAATGAGATCGCTCTATGCCCGGAACAGGGTGGCAGCCGACTTCGGTTCTTCCGTCGGGCCCGTCGGCGAAGTCATGGAAAAAGCGGACGAAACTTTTCTCCAATACATGAACGCCGAGTTGCAAAGGGCCTTTGCGTCGAGTCCCCAGGAAGTCGACCGAACCCAGTTGCAGTATCTTTTTCAGGCCATCCAATCATGGCCCTACCAACCCAAACGGCTCAAGGTTCGACGGATTGCCATGTCGGGCCTTTATGACGCAGAATTTACCAAAGCTTCGGTTCAGTCCAAACTAGCTTTGGATGCCCAAGCGGATGCGTGGGGATTTCTTCCCCTCAGGTACAACATTGCGGACGCCAACAAGTATTTTACCAAGTGGCTGGTTTCCATTGATCCCGTCTTGGGGATTGACGCCAATCGCAGTCAGGTTTTTGAAAACGTCGGAAAAAACCGGAATTTCGATCCTCGTGGAATCGAAAGCATTCTGTACTCTCATTTCAGGGCAAGCCTGGTCGAAGACATTTACACCGAAGGGGGATTCGTGTTGAACAAGGAGGCCGAGATTGACTTGCGGATCAATGATTTCGCCTGGAATGCCGAAGCTCTTTCGCTCAGTCTCGACGACCTTAATGCAAGTGACCCTCACCTTGTCACCCTTACGGTTTCCGCTCTGCCCAAAGACGGAGACAGCATCGAAATTTCCTATGGCGACAAAAAGAGGAAATTTGTTTTCGTCGGGGGCGAAATTGATCAAAATTCCAGCGACGTCCAAGTCCCCCTCGCCAAGGACGTTCCCGGTCTTGCCGCCAACCTTGCCAATTCAATCGAAAAGCAGGATTTTGGTTTTTCCGCTGTTGCTCGTGGTTCGGGAGTTCTTGCCTTTTCTCCTGACTCATTGCGTTTGCCGCAATCTTTCCCCTCCTTCGCCTCTTCTACCGAAGCGTTGGCTTTTTCGGATGCAATAACCGGTGCCCTCGCCGAATTTCATGAGGACAGAAAGAACGACGAGGTCTTCGCCGAACCTGCTCGTACCTATGCCACCACATTGACTTTCAGGTCCAGGGATTTTCTTTCCGTTCCCCCTGAACCCGACGAAGCTCGCCTTCGATCTTACTTCGAAAGGAACAAGGAGAGCTTCGATTTGCCGCCGCCCCCTCCTCCTCCCCCCCCCCCACCGCCATCACCACCCGAAGATAACGCCTCCTCTGGAGAGCAAGGCCCGGTTGGAGAAGCCGAATCCCCCGCGGAC
>JAYOII010000235.1:0-5100 GCA_038118685.1 Opitutia bacterium | reverse complement strand
TGTTTGGATTGATCCTGACGCTGGTTTGGCTCTGGGTCACCAAAGACTTGCGATCCAGGATTTATCCCCTGCTGGCAAGCAGCCCATGCTTTCGAGAAGCGGTCGCTATGTTATCGCTTACAATGGAGAGATTTACAATGCCCGTGAATTGAAGGCTGAATTGGAAAAGGATTCTTCGGTTTCTCAAGATTGGAAAGGACATTCGGATACCGAGGTTTTGTTGGCTTTAATAGAGGCCAGGGGGCTGGAGTCAGCCGTTTCCAGATGCATCGGGATGTTCGCTTTTGCTTTGTGGGACTCGGAGCAAAAGGCTCTTCATTTGGTTCGGGATAGGGTGGGGATCAAGCCGCTTTATTATGGAAGGCTAGGCAGTGCTTTTCTTTTCGGTTCGGAACTCAAGGCTCTCCAAGAGCATCCTGGCTTTGACGGCGAAATTGATCGTGAGGTGTTGGCTTTATATTTCAGGCACAATTACATACCCGCTCCCTATACGATCTACAAGAACTTCAGCAAACTTCAGCCGGGATCCATTTTGACTCTTTGCGCTCGGGACTTTCGCCCCGAGGTGAGGACTTACTGGGATGCATGGGATACCATTGGTTCCTCTATGAACAATCCTTTTGTCGGATCCTATGAGGATGCAAGGAATCAACTTGAGGAATTATTAAGCGATTCAATCCAAATGCGCATGCTGTCCGACGTCCCCTTGGGGGCTTTTTTATCGGGTGGGATTGATTCGAGCTTGGTGGTCGCTCTAATGCAAAAGCAATCATCCCGCCCAGTTCGTACTTTCTCCATCGGCTTCGAGGCCGAGGGATACAATGAGGCCCCTTTTGCCAAGGAAGTGGCCCAGCATCTCGGTACCGATCACACGGAACTCTACGTTACTCCAAAACAAGCGCTGGAAGTCATACCCCGCTTGTCTCAAATTTACGACGAGCCTTTTGCTGATTCTTCGCAAATCCCGACTTTCCTGGTGTCTGAGTTAACCAAAAAACACGTTACTGTCGCCCTCTCGGGGGATGGCGGAGACGAACTTTTTAGCGGTTACAGCAGATATCGTCTGGCGAACATGACTTGGAATAAAATCGGTTCGATTCCAAGTTGGATGAAGTTTCCCTTGCAGCATCTTCTTGGAATGTTTCCCCAGCCATTTTGGGATCTTCTGTATAAGCCATTTTCTCCTATCGTACCGAGCTCTTTTCGTTTACGGAATCCGGGTAAAAATCTTCATAGAATAGCTGAGTTAATGAAGATTCCTGACGAAAAGAGGTTTTATTTAAGCATGATAAGCCATTTTGATTTTCCTACTCGGATTGTCAAAGACACCGTCGAACCTGAAACCAAACTCACTCAGAAGGTTCAACCCCAAGGTTTGTCTTTTAACGAGTGGATGATGGCGCAGGATTTGGTCTCCTATCTGCCCGATGATATCTTGACTAAAGTAGACAGAGCGAGCATGGCGGTTTCCTTGGAGGCCAGAGTTCCTTTGCTTGACCATCGCGTCGTAGACTTTGCTTGGCGACTGCCTTTGGAATGGAAATGTAATAAAAACGAATCCAAGCGAATTCTGAAGGACGTTCTTTACAAGCATGTACCGAGAAGCTTACTCGATCGACCAAAGGTTGGTTTCGGAGTACCAATCGATCAATGGCTTCGAGGGCCGTTGCGGGATTGGTCGGAATCACTTATTGAAGAGAACACATTACGGCAACAGGGTTTTCTGGATGCAGGTTTCGTTCGTTCGATGTGGGAGGAGCACTTGTCTGGGAAAAGGAATTGGCAAGCCCAAATTTGGAACGTGCTCATGTTTCAAGCCTGGTTGAGTTAAGGCAGAAATGAAGTTTCTTCTCGTCGCCAGTTTTCCAAATTCCATCGTTAGTTTTCGAGGGGCCATGATCCGCTCAATACAGGCATTGGGACATGAGGTTCACGTCTTGTCTCCGTCACCTCCCGAAAATTCAGATTCTCTCAGGGTTCTCGAGCAGTTCGGGTGTATTATACATAGCTTTGACCTCGACCGAAAGGGGATGTCAGTCTTGAGCGACCTTCGTTCTTTACTTCGAATTGTATTTCTACTTTGCACCATAAAGCCAGATATATTGTTCAGCTACACGATTAAGCCAGTTGTTTATACCGGGTTAATCTCAATGGTTTGCCCGGTGCCTTCAACCTATCCTCTGATAACAGGCTTGGGCTATGCCTTTCAGAATGAAAATAACAGAAGAACCCTATTGCAATTTTTTGCCCAAACTCTTTATCGCTTTGCTTTGTTGGGGGTGACCAAAGTGTTTTTCCAAAACCCTGACGACGAGCGGCTTTTTCGCGATAAGCGTTTACTAAGAAACCGAACCCCATCCGTTGTCGTCAATGGTTCCGGAGTGGATATTGCGGTTTTTCAACCCTGTCCTCTTCCCTCGAAGTTCTCCTTTTTACTCATCGCTCGCTTGATAAAAGCAAAGGGCATAATCGAATTTGCAGAGGCCGCGGAATCGATTCTCCAAAGCTATGAAGGCGTAGGCGTTTCATTCAAGATAGCAGGTTGGACTGAAACCGGGGTGGATAGCATTCCGAAAGAGGTGGTCGATGGTTGGACCCAAAATAGATTCGTCGAATTTCTCGGTTCACTCAAAGACGTTAGAACAGCGATTGCAGAATCCAGTGTTTACGTGCTTCCCTCTTATCGGGAGGGAACCCCTCGAACGGTTCTTGAGGCAATGGCCATGGGAAGAGCCATTATAACCACAGATGTTCCGGGATGCAGGGAAACGGTTGTCGATGGGCATAACGGTTATTTGGTTCCTCCTCGAGATTCGAAGGCTTTGTCGGAAGCGATGGGCCGTGTTTTGGATGATCCCTCGCTAGCCCACGAAATGGGTAGGCGGATCAGGGAAATGTCTGTTGAAAAATACGACGTGGAAAAGGTCAATGAGGTTATTCTCCGGGAAATGAATTTGCTGTAATCGTCTTGATTTGAGCCCAATTCAAAACAGATCTCAATAGGCTCTTGCGATGCGGACATATTTTATCGTCAAGATTCGATTATGTTTTTAGATTCATAAAATGCTTTTGATTTTTGATTTCCAATGACCGTTTTTTCCCAAAGTCCTCTCACCGGAATATCCTACGAAGTTCCTTTGTCTGGCGAAGGCGACAGGGCTGCCGTCGAGGAGTTTTTGTCCCGCAACGAAGGAAAACCTGTTGTCGTGGTTCAGGGTTTGGGTTTTGTCGGTTCGGTCATGAGCTTGGTTTGCGCGAATGCAATCAATGCGGAATATGCCGTAGTTGGTATCGACTTGCCGAGTCGTGATTCATTCTGGAAGATCGGCTCTTTTAGGGAGGGCAACCTTCCTCTTGGTTCAACGGATCCGAAAGTTCCGGAGTTTTTTGAGAATGCGATTCGTCAAGGAAACCACATGGCCACTTTCGATCCTTTTGTTTTTTCCGTTGCCGACGTCGTGATTGTCGACGTGAATTTGGATGTCTCCAAACATTCAGGCGAGGAGGGGGAGCTCCTTGATTTTGAGGTTGATTTGGGGGCTTTTGAAAAAGCAATTCGAACGATAGCCGATCATTGCAAGCCTGACGTTCTGATCGTTGTTGAAACCACCGTTCCGCCCGGGACTTGCGAGAACGTGGTCTTGCCAATTCTAAAGAGTGGCTTGAGTGGAAGAAATCGCGATTCTGAGTCTTTCCGGCTTGGCCATTCTTATGAGCGGGTTATGCCGGGGCCTGATTACATCGATTCAATTCAAAACTTCTATCGAGTTTATTCCGGCATAAACGAAGAAAGCGCCGAATCGACCGAAGCGTTCCTTCGAACCATTATCAGAACGGATGAGTATCCTCTGACCAGACTTAAGAACACGAACGCGACTGAAATGGCCAAGGTGCTGGAGAATTCATATCGAGCCGCGAACATTGCTTTTATGGTCGAATGGTCACGATTCGCCGAGGAGGCCGGGGTTGACATTTATGAAGTGGTTCGAGCCATCCGAATGCGTGACACTCACAAGAACATGATGCTGCCCGGAATCGGGGTGGGCGGTTACTGCCTGACCAAAGATCCGCTTTTGGCGTCATGGTCTCGTCAAAAAATATTCGATGCCCAAGAAGGTCTCTCGCAGAGTGAGCAAGGTGTTCGAATCAATGATCAAATGCCCTATTTTGCATTTCGTTTTTTAGTGCGAAACCTTGAATCTTTGTCCAAAGAGATGCGGGGTCTTAAAATTCTTTTGCTTGGAGTTTCCTACAGGGGCGACGTCGGAGACACTCGATACTCTCCGGTTGAACTTTTCTGCAAACTGCTGCTCTCCGCTCAATGCGAAGTATTCGCTCATGATTACTTTGTAAAACATTGGGAGGAGTGTTCCTTGGCCGTCGACTCGGATATTGAAAATGCCCTAAAAGTAGATTTTGACGTTTTGGCTATCACCGCCTCCCATTCCGAATATAAATCAAACCGATATTTGATGGATGTTCTTGAGCGAAGGTCTGATTTGATTGTGTTTGATACTGTGGGAGTCTTTACTGAAGAAGAATTGGCAATGGTTGCATCAAAACACCACCTGCTCGTTCTCGGGCGGGGAGATTAGGGTGCATGAACCGCTCTACGGCATTCGGCTTACAAAAAAAACATAGACTATTTTGAAAACTTTATTGTTAGGAGGCGGAGGTTTTATCGGCTGTGGGATCGCCAATCATCTTTTGCGTGCGGGAGGCTATGATCTTACCATTGCCGATAATTTCTTCAGGCAGGGGGGGGAACCAGACCAGCACATTAAAGATCTTGAGAAAAGGGGCGTAAAAATTGTTTCAGGCGATTTTACCGATCCTCGATCCTTTGATGATTTGGATCGGTTTGATCAAGTCTACATGTTGGCTTCCGTGGTGGGGGTAGACTACGTGAACTCAATCCCGCATGAGATCATAAGGATCAACTCGATGCTCATTATCAATACTCTGGAGTGGATCAGAAAAAAAGGGTGCGGTCGCGCCTTGTTTTCATCCACTAGCGAAGCTTATGCAGGAGCCATAGAGCAATTTGACTACTGCATACCCACTCCTGAAGAAGTCCCATTGGTGGTTCAGGACATTTCG